>JAJBVP010000006.1 GCA_020859755.1 Bacteroidales bacterium
CTGCTACGGATCATCCGCAACCGCTGATTTGGGTGTCCCGTTGCGGAAAACGGGACACCTTTCCAATCCAGTCGAAGACTCGCACGATCGGGTACTCTTGAAGACCCATTGTGGCGCCGTTGTAAAGGGATCGGTTGGAGAAAGCCATTACTCGACCATCCTCCTCGACGATGGGCACCACGCCTTGGTCGATGATAGAGGCG
Organism: Bacteroidales bacterium; assembly: GCA_020859755.1. Classification (GTDB taxonomy): domain Bacteria; phylum Bacteroidota; class Bacteroidia; order Bacteroidales; family Muribaculaceae; genus JAJPXC01. Next base: position 204 of record JAJBVP010000006.1, read on the forward strand.
ATCTCGGTTTTGCGGAATTTCATGCGAGCGCCCTTAACGTTGCTGAGGGTGCCGTATTTCTTGCCGGCGATGCCCTGTGAGATCACCACTTCGTCGGTGTTGGTCATTCGACCGGCCAAAGCGCCCGAGGCCGGGATGAAGAGGTCGTCGTCCTCGTTGGCGAGGTCGGATTTTTTTCGGCCGAGGATGTAATTGGCTGTCATGACGACGTTCCCGAGATTGATGTCCTGTCCTTGAAGGTCGGCGTCGTCGAGCTCCTCTTTGAGCATGGAGTAGTTGAGGGAGTCGTTGAAATCGGTGATAAGCATCACCTTGTTGCGATAGGCAATATCGGCCCATTGACGCACGGTGACGGCGTCGCCGAGGTAGCCGGGGAGGACGAGCAGGGAGTAGTTTTTCTTTAGGCTTAAGCGGTCGTAATATTGTTCGAGCTCGTCGCGCACGGCTGAGGTGTCCTCCGAGTCGTGGTTGGAGAGCTCGTTCTTGTCAACGTTCATGACGGTGATGCAATCGACTTTCGACTGGCCGGCGTTGGCGAAGAAAGAGTCGAGGGAGCGATAGGCGGTCTCAAGGGCCTTGATTTCGGCATGGACGTTGTAGAGGTTGTTGGAGAGGTTTTCTTCGGCTCGGTCGCGCTTAGCCTTGCAAGCCTCGGCGATCTGCATGGGGTCGGTTGAATCCTCGGCCAGAACCTCGAGCCACATTTCAAGCTCCTTTTTGAGCTTGTTGCGGGATTCCTCGTAGGTGGATTCGTTGAGGAAGACGTTCTTGACGGCTTTACGGCGAGGGTCCATATTCTCAGCGCCCTTTATGAGGCCCTTTATGAGTTGGAAGCCACCGAATTTGTCGAGGCCTTTGAGGGAAGATTGAAGCGACTGTTCGGGGGTGAGGGAGACGGCGGGAGCGTGTTGAGGCTCAAGCGCGGGTGTGCCTTCTTGGGCGAGTTGATCTTGTGTAGCCATATTGGTCATTCAGCTTCGTTAATCTCGGCGAGGAGGGATTTTAAAACATTTTTCAAGCTTTCACGCGAATCGGGATCCTTGAGGGCGTTACGCAGGGGCTTGTTTTTCTCGAGTTGGCGGATGATGGAGTTGTAAGCGTCGATGTTGGCTTTTTTCTCGGACATCATGGGGCTTTGGGCGATCAGCTGGTCGTCGTCGAAGTCCTTGATCTGTCGGAACTCAAAATCCTCGTATACCGAACCACCGTCCTCGGTTTCGAGGGCGACGCCTTCTTTGGAGGGCTGGTAGTGCTCGAATACGTCCTTCATGTTCTTGGGACGGAAACCCTCACGCTCCTCGTCGGTGTTGGGGGCGTTGTCAGTGAACTGGTCGGCATAGAGTGTTCGATTCTGCGGAAACTCTATGATCCCGTCCTGGGCGTTGGCGTCCAGGACCTTGGTAATTACCGTTTTCTTAGCCATAATACGTATTTTGGGGTTATTGTTGTCGGGGGATTGTGGCTCGGGTTGGCCGAAGAGCTTACGGAGCCGATGGAGGAAGTTACTCATCGGAGTCGATTTCCCACTGGATTTCGTTGGTGTCGGGGTTGTGCTTCATGGTGACGGTGTCGCCAGGGGTGATGTCGCCGGCGATTATCATCTTGGAGAGGGGACGGCGTATCTCTTTGCGTATGATACCGAGGACGGGGCGGGCGCCGTAGTGGGTGTTGAAGCCCACGCGGGTGACATATTTTTGGGCGCTCTCGTCGATAACGAGGGTGATGTTTTGCTCGTTGAGGGAGCGCTTGAGGTTGCGGAGGTGGATTTCGAAGATTTTGGTGATCATCTCCTCGGTGATTGGTGAGAAAGGTATAATCTCGGTAAGGCGCGCGAGGAATTCGGGACGGAATTGCCCTTGCATCACCTCGAGCATCTGGTCGTGAGTGGGGACAATGCCTTGCTCAAACGACTTGAAAATGTAGTCGCTACCGATGTTGGAGGTGAAGATGATAAGGGAGTTGGAGAAGTCGCCTACGCGTCCAAGGCGGTCGTGTAGCTTGCCCTCGTCGAGGATCTGGAGGAATAGGTCGAATACCGAGCGGTGGGCTTTTTCGATTTCATCGAAGAGCACGACTGAGTAGGGGTGTTGGCGAATCTGGTTGACCAACAGACCGCCCTCTTCGTAGCCGACGTATCCGGGAGGTGCTCCGTAGAGTAGGGCGACTGAGTGCTCTTCTTTGTACTCCGACATGTCGAAACGCAGGATGGCTGTTTCGTCGTTGAAGAGGAAGTGGGCGAGGGATTTAGCCAGCTCGGTTTTGCCGGTGCCGGTAGGACCGAGGAAGAAGAAGGATCCCATGGGTTGTCCCTTTTTGTTCAAGCCCGATCGCGACTCGAAGATTGCGTCGAGGATGCTTTTAACGGCGTGGTTTTGGCCCACGACGCGACGGTGGAGGATCTCCTCGGCATTGGACAGGCGCTCGCGTTCTTCACCTTGGATGTTGCCCATGGGAATGCCGGTCATGTTGGAAACGACATCTTTTACGAAATCGGGCGACAGATTTGGGCTGTCGTGGCTTTCGGGGGCTTCCATCTCGGCTCTAACCTTGGCTGAAGCCATGGCGCGGTCGAGCAGGTCGATGGCCGAGGATGGGAGGCTTTTTTCGGGGAGGTAGCGCTTGGCGAGGCGTACAATCTCCTGGGCGACGCCTTCTTGAGCCTCCATGGCGTGGAACGCGGCGTAGGAGGGTATTTTGGATTGGAGAATCTCGATGGCGGTTTCCTCGGAGGGGGCTTCGACGGTCATTTTCTCGAAGTAGGATAGGAGCTCCTTGTCCTTCTCGATTTCCTTAGTGAAGCCGTCGACCGAGGCGGTGCATATCAGTTGTAATTGGTTTTTTGAGAGGCGTTTTTTTAGCAATGGGAGGATGGCGTTGAGGAGCGACTGACGGTCCTCCACTTGATGGAAGTTTTCGATCACAAGGAGTGCCTGAGGGTGAAGGGAGATTTCGTCGAGAGCGTGTTTAAAGCGATCCTCGACCTCGCCTTTGTAGCTTACTCCTTGAGCAAGTGAAATTAGGTCGAGCTCTACGGGGTAGAGATTTTTGAGGGAGGCGGGTGCGTGGCCGTCCTTGATGGCTTTTAGCAGGCCGTGGATAAGGCTGGTCTTTCCCACGCCGGTTTCACCTATTATAATAAGGTTGGCTTTGTCTTTGCGTGAGAGGACCTCGAGGATTGCCTTTATCTTGTCGTCAAGGCCGATGATGGGGGTATCGGGGAGTTGGGCCATCATCTCCGAGAAGCAGCGGTCGTCGTTGGCTGGAAGGGAGCCCGCAGAGACCTGCGAGGCACGCGACTGGGCTGATGGAGGTTGTCCTTGGGGGCTGCCGAGGGCGTTGAGGATTTGGGAGGGTGAGAGGGGAAGAGTCTTGAGTTGGTCGGCGGTGAATCCCACGCCTGGGGAGACGACGGCGGCGAGAAGCGCTTCTGGGATGATTGTTTCGCTGCCGAGGTTTCCGCTGATGTCGCGAGCGGCTTTGATCACGCTCTTGGCTTCGTCGCTGTATTGGTGCTCGCGCATGGGATAGGGCGATTTGGGGGATTGACCTACCTTTATGTCGGCCCAGTCGAGCACGTAATAGTAGTCGGAATCAATGCGGTTTTCGATGAAATCCACAAGCCCCATGCTCTTGTGGAGAAGGGCTCGGAGCAGGTGTGCCGGCTCGATTTTAGGTGACTTGTTATCGACGGCGAATGATTTGGCGATGTGTAGGAAGTCGTGGGGGACGCTCGCGAGGAGCTCGGAGTACTTGTCCATTTTCAGGTGATTATTTCAAGGTCGGATTTGCTGATTATTATGCTTGCGTATCCTATGTAGTCGATGGCGATCGACACAATAGAGCGGTTGTCGCTTGCAGTAGTGACCACGCCTTCGAGGCCTTGGAGCTTGCCGCGGACGATTCTCACCTTGTCGCCTTTGTTGACGCGATGGTTGATAGTAACCTCGGCGTCGCTATGGCCAAGCATGAACTTGAAACGCTCGATTTGGTCGTCGGGGATAGTGGCGATGCGGTTTTCGCCGGGGGCTCTCATGAGCGCTCTTACGAACGACAGTCGCTCAATCTCACGAGCTTTCGCCTCTTGGGCACGGAAAAACACGAGCATTGGCAGGACGATACGCTCAATTTTTTTGCGACGGTCGCTCCACTGGTGGATCTCGGATTGAGTAGGGACGAAAGTCTCAATGCCTAAGGAGTTGATTCTCAGTGCTGAGCGCTTTTCGCAATTCATTTGAACGCGAGCTACAAACCAGCGATTAGGGTGCGCTTCGCTGTCGTTAGTCCCAATGGCTAACGCATGCGTTGAGTCTTTTGCCAATGTGTTTCCCATTGCTAATGGCTTGCTGGTTTACAAGTGATTTCGCCTATCTCTACGTTAGAGAAAGGGATTTTTGTAGATGAACCAATTAACAGGAAAATGGAGTGACCACAAGTTGTTATGTCACACCTAAATCATTAAGTAAAAGCCAGGTTAAACGTGACGTATCGAGACCGTAGTGACTTTTGCCATGGAGTTGACGCTTTCTATGTGGCCACAAAATGCGCTAATTATATTAACATTTGTTTTGGAAAATTCCACATTTATGCTTACCTTTGCAGTTGAAATCCCTTTCTCTAACGTAGAGAAAGGGATTTTTGGTTAATGCTGAATTTGGGTGTGCAAAGTGTTGAGAATCATGCGGTTGGCTTGGTCGACTACCGATGTGTTAATGGTGTCGAGATAGATTTGGGTGGTTTTCTCGTTGTCATGGCCAAGAGCCTTGGAAATGACCGAAAGTGGCACGTTGAGATCTCGTGCAATGGTGGCCCATCCGTGACGGCTGGTATAGCTTGTGAGGTTGATGTTCAAGCCAAGTAGGCGTCCGATGATTTTTAGGTTGCGGTTGACTCTCGAGAGCGCGTTGAGGTATTGTAACCGGTGGTCGGGAGTGTCGCGTGAGATTATGGGCAGGAGGTAAGGTGAGTCGGAGGGGTATCGGTCGACAATGGCCTGCATTTCCTGAGTCCACTGGATAACGAGGATTTGGCCCGTTTTGCGTCGTCGATATGAGAGGTATCCGCCCGAGACGTCGGTCTTGAGCAGGAAAGCCATGTCGACAAATGGCATGCCCCGGGTGTAGAAGCTGAATAGGAAAAGGTCGCGGGCAATGGATAGGTTTCTTTTTTTGGACAGGTCGATGGCCTGAAGCTGACGGATCTCTTCAATGGTGACGGCTCGCTTGGTGGTCTTGTCAATACCAGTGTAAACAGTGCTGAAGGGGAGTGCGTCGGGGAGGTGAAATTCTCGTATGGCCGAGCGGTAGGCTGTGCGCAGGTTGCGCATATAAAATGAGGAGGTGTTGCGAGTGACTCCCCGAGATCTGAGATGGGATTGGTAGGCCTCGATCAAGGCAGTGTCGATTTCGGCGATGGATGGACGTCGGGTGCCCAGGAAGCGCTGGAAACTGCGCAAGGCGATGCGCAGTGTCTCGGAGCTGCGAATTTGACCACGGTTGAGAATGCGCTCGGCCAGCGCGGTGACAAAGGAGCTAAAATCATCGGATGCGCTTGCGATGGATTCCATGGCCGGGCGGATGGGTTGATTACTCGAGGAAGAAGAAAAATACGGCGGCGTAATCGAGTGGAACGCCGCTGGCGTAGCCGAGGAGGCAGTAGGAGGAGTCCAACACCTTGCCGTCGTCCTTGACGTATCCGAGAGTGCGGTAAGACCCGTCCTGGATGCGTCCGTCGTCGCGAATGTAGCCGATGGTGCGGTAAGATGCGTCCTGCACGCGACCGCCCTTGATGTAGCCCACGGTGCGGTAGTTGCCGTCCTGGATGCGTCCGTCGTCGCGGATGTGGCCGATGGTGCGGTAATTTCCGTCCTTGATATTGCCGTTGGAGTCGACATGGCCCACGATTTGGTAGCCGGAGCCTTTGATTGTCTGGGCCGAGGCGGGGATCGATATTATAATTAATGAGGCGAGGGCCAGTAAAATCAGGGTGAAACGTTTCATAATGGCAAGATGTTTGATGGTATCTTGGGGCAAAATTACGTAAAATTCGGTAAAATTCATCTATTTTTTGGGGAAAGTGATTGCTGTTTGGCAAAAAAAGACTAATTTTGCCACGCCTTAGTGCATACGCCCGAGTGAAGGGTGGTCAAAAGGTAGTGAAAAATATGTTAGCCAATCAGTAATCAATAGGAAAAAGTATATACGAGATCCACATGAAACTTATTAACAGTTGCTGCGCTTTTGTTGCGGCTCTTGCTCTTATCACATCATGCTCAGCGCCAAAGAAAGTAGCCTATATCGAGGAGGCTGAGACTATTCCGACGGAGGTGCTGGCCCAAGCGCCCAATTTGGCTACAGAAAACACACTCCAGCCCGGTGACCTGCTCAACATCGAGGTTACGGGAACCAACTACGCCGCTGTGGCTCCGTTCAACAAGGGATATGCGGTGGACGCCGATGGCAAAGTGGCGCAGTTCTCAAACAATAATAATATTCAGGGTGAGACGGGAGAGAAGTCGACCCGTTACTACTTGGTGGACAACAACGGCGATATCACGTTCCCGATCATCGGGACGATACATGTGGCTGGGTTGACCAAGTCGCAGGTGAGCGATTTGATCGCGAGCGAGATTTATCCCAAGTACTTGAAGGAGAAGCCGGTGGTTGACGTGCGATTCATGAATTTCCGCGTGACGGTGCTTGGCGCGGTGAAGTCGCCGGGTGTAAAGTCGTCGCAGAACGAGTCGTTCAATATCTTTGAGGCGATCGCCACGGCGGGCGACCTTGACATTAAGGCCGACCGAGAAAATATCATTCTTGTGCGCACCGACGGCAATGGCAAACGCCAGGTTCACAAAATTGATGTACACGACAAGAATCTGTTGCTTTCGCCGTACTATCATCTTCAACCCAACGACATTCTTATTGTCAACTGGAACCGTTCGGGAGCCCAGCAAGCATGGCAGATGAACAACGGTTTCAACACGGCGATCACTATCGTCGGTGGCTTGTCGGGTATTGTGGGTCTAATAATCGCCCTTATCTCTCTCTAATCAACACGCGTAACTCATGGTCAATTTCAAGGATATAAACCTGCAGGACAATATCGAGAACAACGACTCGACGTTCGACCTCACTGGCTTGTTGCTCGAGTGCCTGGGACAGTGGAAGTGGTTTGTGCTCAGTGTTGTGATCTGCTTGGTATTCGCTTATTATCACATCGCGACAATCATCCCGGTGTATCAGGTGAACGCCTCGATCTACCTGTCGGGCGACGACAAGGTTACCAACTCGAGCGCGGTGGCCTTGAGCGGTGAGGCTCTACTGCAGGCGAAAACCGAGATCGACGAGACGGAGCTGGAGGTGATGAAGTCGCGCAATAATGTGATCAAGATTGTCGACTCGTTGAACCTCTCCTATTCCTATTATAATCTGGGTCGCTTGCGTAATGTGCCCATTTATGGCACCGAGGCTGTGGTGGCTCGCATGGACTCCATGGATCTCCACAACTTGTCGGCCCCGATCACAATTTTTTGTGAACAGGACGACGAAGGATTTGAGTTTGACATCACCACCTCGTACGGTGGCAACGAGGAGCACAAGAGGGTACACGCCAAGAAATTGCCTATAAAGGTGGAAACCAGTCAGGGCACAGTATCCCTATTGCCGTCAAAGATCACCACCGACTTGTCGTGCACCGAAAAGATCGAAATTCTTAATCCCCAATGGGTGGCAGCCCGTATCTCGAGCAACTTGGATATCCACTACATAGAGAATTCGTGGAAGATAATCTCGATTAGCTTCCGGACGCCGGTTGTCCAGGAGGGTATCGATGTGATACGCACGCTGATCACTTTCTACAACGAGGATATTATCGACCAGAAGAACGAGTCGGCGATGCAGACCGAGGCGTTCATTCTCGACCGTCTGGTGATGATTTCGGGAGAGTTGAAGGACGTGGAGCAGCGCCTGGAGGATTACCGCCGCGCCAATAATATCGTCAACCTCGACCAGCAGGCGTCGATGAACCTGTCGCGCAAGTCGACATCCGAGAATGAGCTTGCGCAGGTGACCGCCCAGCAGCAGATGGTGGCCGAAGTGGAGAAACAGATTGCCCGTCAGGACAATTTCACCCCCGTAGCAGCCGTGGTTGAGAACACCGAGCTCAACAAGCAGATCGAGGCTTACAACAAGAAGCTGGCCACCGCCGAGCGCCTGATGAATTCGTCGACCGACGACAACCCGATGGTGAAGCAGATGCGCGAGGACCTGAACGCCCAGAAGAGCGTGCTCCTGCAACAGGTATCCTCGGTGAAGAACAACCTTAACAGCCGCCGCAACGCCATCGCGTCGGTAGCGGGCCAGAGCGCGGGCCAATTGGCGTCGCTGCCTCCTATCGACAAGGGCCTGCAGGAGATTTTCCGTGAGCAGCAAGTGAAGGTGAATATCTACACTTTCTTGCTCCAAAAGCGTGAGGAGATCGCCTTGCAGAAGACCCTGGCCACCCCAACGGCTCGCCTGATTGACAACCCGAGCGGATTCGGCCCAGTATATCCCCAGACGACCCAGATCTACGGCATGGCCCTGGTGATCGGCCTGCTCGTGCCGGCGCTGATTATCTTCCTGCGCCGACTGATCTTCCCCGTGTTCAAGGACAAGGAGGACATCGAGCGCGTTACCAAGACCCCCGTGGTGGGCGAGGTGTGCAAGGCTCCCAAGGATCACGAGCTGTTGCAACCTAAGGACAATTCGCCCGAGGCTGAGATGTTCCGCTTGCTGCGTAACAATATCCAGTTTATCATGGGCAAGGACAAGCAAGTGATCGTTGTTACGTCGTCGCTATCGGGCGAGGGTAAGACGTTCGTGGCCTCGAATATGGCCTTGACGTTCGCCATGACCGGAAAGAAGGTGCTGGTAATCGGCTTGGATATTCGCCGTCCGGTACTGGCTCACTCGTTCAACCTCCACAATCGCAAAGGTATCACCACCTACCTATGTGGCCAAACGGAGGATTACAACTCCCTGGTACAGCCTTCGGGTATTAACGAGAATCTGTGGATTCTTCCCGCGGGTCCCGTACCGCCGAATCCCAACGAATTGTTGTTGTCGCCCAGGCTTGACCACTTGATCGACGAGTTGCGCAAGGAGTACGACTATGTGATTATCGACTCGGCGCCTATCGGACTTGTGTCGGATACGCTTCTTATCTCGCGCGTGAGCGATGTGCAGATTTATGTGGTGCGCGCCAACTACTCGACGCATCGCTGCTTGCGCATGATGAACCAGGCGATCGAAAGCGGACGTTTCCCCAACACCTACGTAGTGCTCAACTGTGTCAATATCCGCTCCAACGCTTACCGCTATCGCCGCTATGGCTATTACGGGGCGTATGGCTCCAAGAAGGGCTACGGCTACGGTTACGGCGGCTACGTGGAGGAGACACCTACTCCCGCTTCTCGCCTGAAGAAGATATGGCACAAGGCGAATAAGAAGTAGTTGTTAGTTGTTAGTTGTTAGTTGTTAGTTGTTAGTTGTTAGTTGTTAGTTGTTGGTTGTTGGTTGTTAGTTGTTGGTTGTTGGTTGTTGGTTGTTGGTTGTTGGTGGGGCTGTTGGGCTTGTG
>JAJBVP010000069.1 GCA_020859755.1 Bacteroidales bacterium
AATTAGGCCGAACTGCCATGGCTGGCAATCCGGCTAGTTTCGGATGGTTACCCCCCAGTGGCCCCCAATGGCCCTAATGGCGTTGCTATTTGTTGTTGCGATTGTGGGGAAAAATCGCTATCTTCGCGGTTTAAAAATATAAGAAGTGGAAACAAAGTACATTTTCGTCACGGGCGGAGTTGTGTCGTCGCTGGGCAAAGGCATAATCTCATCGTCGTTGGCCAACCTTCTGAAAGCACGCGGCTACCGCGTCACGATTCAGAAGTTTGACCCCTACATCAACATCGACCCGGGCACGTTGAACCCCTACGAGCACGGCGAGTGCTACGTGACTGTAGACGGTCACGAGGCCGACCTGGATCTGGGTCACTACGAGCGCTTTACCGACATCTCGACGACCCGCGCCAACAACGTCACCACCGGCCGCATCTACCAGAGCGTGATCGACAAGGAGCGCCGCGGCGATTACCTGGGCAAGACGGTGCAGATCGTGCCTCACATCACCGACGAGATCAAGCGCAACGTCAAGGCCCTGGGCAACACGGGAAAATTTGACTTCGTGATCACCGAGATCGGCGGCACCGTGGGCGACATCGAGTCGCTGCCGTTCATTGAGAGCGTGCGCCAATTGCGCTGGGAGCTGGGCAAGAATTGCGTATGCATCCACTTGACATATGTGCCTTTCATCGCGGCGGCCAAGGAGCTGAAAACCAAGCCCACGCAACATTCGGTGAAGCAGTTGCAGGAGGTGGGTATCCAGCCCGACATCCTTGTGCTGCGCACTGAGCACCATATTCCTCAGGACATGCGCAAGAAGATCGCCTTGTTCTGCAACGTGTCGCCCGACGCTGTGATCCAGTCGATCGACGTGCCTTCGATCTACAAGGTGCCGTTGACGATGCATGAGCAGCACCTCGACGAGCTGGTGCTCCGCAAGGCCGGCGTGACCCCTGAGGGAGAGCCCCACATGGCACCTTGGCTCCACTTCCTGGAGAAGATGGATGCTGCCCAAGAGGTGGTAACCATCGGATTGGTAGGCAAATACGTGGAATTGCAGGATGCTTACAAGTCGATCAACGAGGCCTTGTTCCAGGCCGCCACTTACAACGATCGCAAGCTGAAGTTGAAGTTCATCCACTCGGAGAAGCTCAACCAGGGGAACGTCGACGAGATGCTGTCGCCGATGGACGGCGTGATAATCGCCCCGGGCTTCGGCCAGCGCGGCATCGAGGGAAAATTCGTGGCGTTGCAATGGTGTCGCGAGCACGACGTGCCCACATTCGGCATTTGCCTGGGCATGCAGTGCATGGTGATCGAGTACGCCCGCAACGTGCTGGGCTTGCCTGAGGCCAACTCCACGGAGATGGACCCTCACACTCCCGACAACGTGATCGACCTGATGGAGGAGCAGAAATCGGTGACCGACAAGGGCGGCACGATGCGCCTCGGGGCCTACGAGTGCCGCTTGGATCCCAACTCCAAGGTAGCGAAAGCTTACGGCAAGACGACCGTCAAGGAGCGTCATCGCCACCGCTTTGAGTTTAACGACGAGTACCGTGAGCGCTTCGAGGCCGCGGGAATGAATTGCGTGGGCCTGAATCCCGAGACCGGGCTTGTGGAGGTGGTAGAGGTGCCCGAGAAACGCTGGTTTATCGGCACGCAGTACCACCCCGAATACTCCTCGACTGTGCTTCACCCCAATCCGCTGTTCCTCGATTTCATCAAGGCCGCCATCGCCTACGGGGAGGAGAAAAAGCATTGAGCATTTAGCATTTAGCATTTAGCATTTAGCATTTAGCCCAATAGATTATGCATTATGCACTATGCATATTGCATTAAGCATTAAATAAATGGATAAAAATACGCTTATAGGATTTGCGATGATGGCGTTGGTCATCTTCGGATTCATGTGGTTCAACCAGCCGTCTCAGGAGGAGATCCAGGCCCAGCGCGCCAAGCAGGAGCAGGCCGAAGTGGAGGCCCGCCGGGAGGCGGAGGAGGCTGAATACCAGGCCCTGCGGTTGGACACGATCACCCCGTCGGAGCAGGCGTCGATACGCGCGTTGATCGGCCAGAGCAATCGTGCCGACTCGGCAGCCGCCAAGAAGTTCAGCACCCCGTCGCTGAGCCTTACCCTTGGCGCTGAGGGCCAAATCGAGGGCACGGTCAAGGCCCTCGACACCACGCTCAACGCCGGTGAGCTAATCGCCAATCCGTCGGCCGTGATCGCCACGTCGGCCCAGAAGCGCGCCGCCTACGCCGCTATCCGTGAGGCGATTACCGACGCGGCGCGTTACCAAAGTTTTGCGGGCGTGCTCTACGGCGACTCCACGACGATTGTGCTTGAGAACAAGCTGGTGAAGCTCGACCTGTCGACCAAGGGTGGCGTCATCGCCCAGGCCACGCTGAAGGATTACGACACCTACGTGGGTGGCGACACGGCCTTAGTGAAGATGTTCACGCCGGCGACCGACAGCTACTCGTTCATCCTGACGTCGGCCTCACAGCGCTTCGACACGGGTCGCTTCTACTTCACCCCCGTGCAGGAGAACGACTCGACCATCCTGATGCGACTCGACCTCGAGCAAGGAGCCATGTGGGGCTTGCGCTACACGCTTCACCCCGACTCCTACATCGTGACTATGGAGCTGGTACAGAGCGGGATGCAACGGATTATCCCGTCGTCGGTGGCGTCGATCGATTTCCACTGGTACCAGAAGATGGCGCGCAACGAAAAGGGCCGCACCTTCGAGGAGCGCAACTCGTCGATATTCTATAAGTACACGGGCGAGGGCCCCGACCACCTTAGTGAGAACTCCAACGACCGGGAGTCGCTGAACCAGAAATTGCAGTGGGTGGCGTTCAAGAACCAGTTCTTCTCGTCGGTAGTTATCCCGCGTGGAGGTTTCAACACGGCCGACCTGGAGTCGGCGCCGCTGAACGACGACCCTCGGTTCCTGAAGACCATGGAGTGTACCGCGTCGATGGACTACTCGTCGACGTCGGCCACGCCTTGCACATTTGATATTTTCCTGGGCCCCAACCTCTACCCGCTGTTGTCGAGCCTCGATGACACGCTCGACACGCAGGAGGACCTGCAATTGACCCACCTGATACCGCTGGGATGGACGCTGTTCCGCTGGATTAACACGTTGATAATCATCCCCGTATTCACGTTCTTGGGAACGTTTATCACCGATTACGGCATCATCATCCTGCTGTTGACGATTTTCATCAAGATCATCCTCTTCCCGTTCACCTACAAGAGCTATATGTCGCAGGCCCGCATGCGCTTGCTTGCGCCTGAGATTAAGGAGATTAACGACAAATATCCGGGCCAGGAGAACGCGATGAAGCGCCAGCAGATGACGATGGCGCTCTACTCCAAGGCCGGGGCGTCGCCGTTCTCGGGGTGTCTGCCGATGTTGCTGCAGTTCCCGGTGCTGATCGCCATGTTCTCGTTCTTCCCGTCGTGTATCGAGTTGCGCGGCCAGGGTTTCCTGTGGGCGCACGACCTGTCGGCCCCCGACGTGATCTGCACGCTGCCGTTCACCATCCCGTTCTATGGTAACCACGTGAGCCTCTTCTGCTTACTGATGACGGTGACCAATATTATCTACACGCAGATCAACATGCAGAATCAGCCCTCGTCGTCGTCGATGCCGGGCATGAAGTGGATGATGTACCTGATGCCGATCATGTTCCTGTTTTTCTTCAACGACTACGCGTCGGGCCTTAGCTACTACTACTTCCTGTCGCTGCTGATCACGATCGTGCAGACCTATATCTTCCGTCGTTGCGTCAACGAGGAGAAGATGCGCGCCAAGATGAAGGCCAACGCTGCCAAGCCCAAAAAGAAGAGCGGTTTCATGGCTCGCATGGAGGAGATGCAGCGCAAGCAACAGGCAATGCTCCGCGAGCAGCAGAAACAGCGCCGCCGCTAAGTATTTAGCATTAAGCATTTAGCATTAAGCATTTAGCCATTTTTGCGCTCGTTATAACGTTATTGCGTGATCACGTTATAACGAGCGTAAATCATTGAGATTAAGGATGAAAGAGATTACGTTAAAGAATGGGCTGAAGGTGTGGCTCGATGTGGATCGGTCGCTGCCAAGCGTGTTTGGCGCTGTGGTGGTGCGCGTCGGGGCCAAGGATTGTCCCAACACGGGCATCGCCCACTACTTCGAGCATATCATGTTCAAGGGCACGCAACGCATCGGCACAGTCGACTACGAGGCCGAGCGTCCCTGGCTGGAGAAGATCACCAAGGCTTATGATGAGATGTCGGCAGGTGAGTCGGCCCCAGGTCAGGTCGACCCCCATTCTGAGGAGGGGGATCGCCTCGAGCAAATCTCGCAGAAAATCAATGAGTTGAGCGTGAAAGCGGCCGATTACGCGATTCCCAACGAGTACAACAGGTTGATCACGCTTTACGGCGGCTCCCAACTCAACGCGGCCACTGGCGACGACTATACCTACTACCACAACTCTTTCTCGCCCTACTGCCTCGACCCGTGGCTTGAAATCGCCTCCGAGCGGTTCATCAACCCCGTTTATCGCCTGTTCCAGAGCGAGTTGGAGACCGTCTACGAGGAGAAAAACATGTACTCCGACAACATGTCGGCCGTGGCGGTCGAACTGGTGCGCAAGCATTATTTCGGCACCCACCCCTACGCCTACCCGATCATCGGCTCCACCGAGGCGCTTAAACACCCGTCGCTCAGCCAGATGCAGACGTTTTACCAAAAATATTACGGCGCGTCCAACATGGGCCTCATCCTCTCCGGCGATATCGACGAGGAGGGACTGGTGGCGAAACTTGAGCGCACGTTCGGCCGATTGCCTAAGGGCACTGTTCCTAAGCGAGTTAAAGCCCCTGTGCCCGAGCATCACGGGGAGACCGAGAAGGTGCCGTTGCCCATCCCAATGGTCAAAGGTTTCGCTTTGGTTTATCCCGGACCCGAAAACGGCCACCCCGACGCATGGAAAATGCGCCTGGTGATGACCATGCTCACCAACGACAGCGGCACCGGTCTGCTCGACCGCCTTACACTCGACCATAAAGCACTGATTACCACCGCCGGACACCTCGATTGGGACGACGCGGGGATATTGGTGCTCTTGGGAGTGCCCAAGCCACCTCTGGGCACCAATCGCGGGCTGGAAAAGCAGTTCCGCAAGATCATTAAGCGCCTGATTACCAGGGATTACCCCACCGAGATGTTCCAAGTGGCCCGTGACACGCTTGAGCGGGAGTTGCTCGAGGAGATCGAGGACCCCAAGGAGCGCACCAAGGCGATGGTGAGCGCTTTCTCCCATGGGCAGAGTTGGGAAGATTATCTACTTGGCATTCAAAAGATTAAAACGTATACCCAGGACGATATCTCCGAGGTGGTGGAGCGGTATTTCTCGGGCGAGAATTATCTGCGCCTGGTGAAGGAGTTTGGGAAGCAGGACCCGGAGCGGCTGAAGCAGCCCGGGTACAAACCTTTGCGCCCCAAGCATGCCGGCGAGGAGAGCGAGTACGCCCGGAACTTACGCGACCGCTTCGGCGACATAGAGTTCAAGGGACGCTTGGTCGACCCCAAAAAGGACGTCACCATAATACCCGCAGAGGTCGCTCCGATCTACTATAAACGATTGGAAGGCAACGACTTGGTGGAACTTCTTTTGATAGCCCATCGCGGGAAGGTGCACGACCCGATATTGGAGGCGTTTGACGACTACATCGACCGCGCCTCAGTCAACTCGTTGAGTCGCAAGGAGTTTAACCTGCGGCTTGCCCAGGTGGGCGCCTCGCTGGAGGTGAGGGTTAAAAACGACGAAACGCAGTTCTTCCTGGAGTGCCGAGCCGACAGGCTGAAGGAGGCCGTGGCGCTGCTCAACGAATTCCTCAACCACCTCGACGCCGACGCCGACAGCTACAAGGATGTCGTTGAGGGTGTGGAGGTTACCGACAAAGCATTCGACAACAATGTGAGTCTGGTTACCCAAGCCGTCAACCAGCGGGTGCTCTTCGGCGAACAGTCGGATTACCTGCGCCGATTCTCCCCCAAGGAAGCCAAGCAGGGGTCCGCACAGACGATGATTGATGCGTTCCGCAAGTTGCTTACGGCTTACCGGTCGATCACCTACACCGGCCCAAATTCGCTTGAGGAGGTGACCGAGGCCGTCGGTCTGCTTCACTTGCCCGCAGTTGAGATCCCCGTGGTGGATGCCTATCACGTGCCAATGGCTCAGGACGGCCGCGTGTACACATTTCACGTGCCCAAGACGCGGCAGGTGAGCGTGGGCGTGGCTCGGCAGCTACCTGCGTTTACGACGCCCCGCGAGCGCGTAGTGGCGATGCTGTGGGCCCATTACTTCGGCGGCGGCATGTCGTCGGTGATGTTCCAGGAGATGCGCGAGTTCCGATCGCTCGGTTATTCGGCCGGGACCCAATTCACGATGCCGTTCATGAATGCCGAATTGCCAACATCGGCACTGATGATGGTGGGCACACAGGCCGATAAGGTTAAAGAGGCCTTGGAAACGCTGGAAGCCATTGTTAACAACTTGCCGATGAGGCCATTGGCATTTGAATCAGTGAAGAGCGAGCACCTCAATCGCATCAACCTAACGTTCCCCACACTCCGACAGTTGCCTCCGCGCGTGGCTCGCATGGTGGCCAAGAATGAGGAGCGCGACCGCCATTGGGAGTCGATGGAGTACGGGCCGATGGTGACCCTCGACGAGGTGGCGGAGTTCCATCGCCGCGTCGTCGTCCCGGCCCCGAGGTCGATCATCCTCGTTGGCGACCATCCCGACGCCTCGTTCCTCGACCTGCCGGTGACAGCGCTTGCCCGCCACGAAGTCATAAAACCATAAAAAGTGTTTGTTTTGTGGTTGAAAAATATTAACTTCGCGAAAAGAACAAATACAATCATTGTCAACGCAATACGACTAAAAGAAATCATGAAAAAGACACTACTCACGGCCATGGCCGCGCTCATGATGGGCGCAATGTGTTCATGCTCAAGCGATAACGACGACGTGCACGAGGCTACCGTCACGTTCTCGGCCCAATTACCCTCGGCGATCTCGTCGAGGACGTTCTCCGACGGCCTGTCGGCAACGGTGTTGGATTACGCTGTGTATGAGGATGGTAAGCTGATTTCCCAGGACAACACCAGCATCGGCTCCGACCGTATCGCTCGGGTGAGTCTCAAACTGATGGTGAGCCAAACCTACGATGTGATTTTCTGGGCTCACGCTGAGAATGCCCCATATAAGTGGACCCCTGAGGATCAAACTGTTACCGTAAGCTACGATGGTGCTAAGCTGAATGATGACACACGCGACGCGTTCTACGCCAAGTCGACCGTCACCGTGAGCGGCAACGCAACCGAGAGCGTGACGCTGCTTCGCCCGTTCGCGCAGATCAATGTGGGCACCACCGACATTGCTGAGAAGGCTGACAAGACCGTTTCTACTACCATGACCGTTAATGACGTGTACACGACGGTGAACCTCGGCACGGGCGCAGTGAGCGGCCTGACCAACGTGACGTTCGCCCAGACCGTTCGCCCCAACGACGGACTCACCTCGGACGACGATGGCTACCAGACGTTCCCGATCGGCAAGCTGGATGAATATGAGTATCTGGCGATGGCCTATGTGCTGGTGGGCAAGGACAAGCAGACGTCGGATATTTCGCTCGGTTTCTGGGATAACTCCACGTCGATCAACGCGTTATCAATTCCGGGCGCACCGATGCAGCGCAATTACCGCACCAACATCTTCGGCGCATTGCTCACCACCTCTTCCGTGGGCAACGTCAACGTTAACATCTTGGAATAAAGATTATAGGAGGGAGCGGAGATAGGTTGTGAGGGGAGTGTCGACGGGTAGTGCGAGGTGAGAGCGGAGGCGCCAGCGGGCTTGCTTGACGCTCTCGGGGCGAATACCCTGCACACGCGCTATCTGCTTGTTATCCAATCCGCAAGCTATAAGCGACGCCAAGCGTACCTCGGCCGGTGACAGATCGGGATGAGACTCCCGCAGGCGTCCCTCAAACTCGGGGTTCAACTCGGCGAACGTGGTCATGAAGGCGTCGTGCTCCACGGGGGTCAGCGCGTGGGCTTTGTCGCTCTCTTTCAGCGTTTTCTCCATCTCCTGCATGCGTAATTGCATGGCCAGCATGTTGCGACGCGAGCGCATGGCGTCCAATGAGGCGCGTGCCGAGGCGATGCGCTGCAGCAACGAGCGACGATAAAGAGCCCAACCAACTGTTACCGAAATAATTACGATGAGAAGGATAGCGGCGGCAAACCACCAGGCTTGGCGCGTGCGGTCGTGTCGCATGCGTGTCTTGACCGTTGCGATCTGGCGCAGGGTCTCTTGGGCGTGGACCTGCTCGGCTCGGGTGATGCGCTGGAGGGAGTCGGCGGCGATTTTGGTTAGGCGGGCGTAGTGTAATGCGCTGTCGCTCATGCCGTTGACTTCAAAGATCAGGGAACGGGTTTCGTAAATTTCGGGGATTTGGCTGGGGTCGTCGACGAAGGGAAGAAGGGCGATGGCTGTGTCGCTAAATCGCTTAGCCTCAGTGATTTCTACTGCCGCTTGGGCTTTGTAATTGGAGTAGATGGCGATGCTGGCCGAGTCGCCGAGGTCGTGGGCGAGGGCATAGGCTTGGCTGAGGGCAGTGGTGTCGGCGCCCCAGGAGTATAGGTTGCCGAGGGCAAGCATGCGGGTGAAGGGGTCGAGGAGAGAGTCGCTGAGGGCATTTTGGAGGAGAAGAATAGGGGAGGTCGCGTTATCGCTGTAACGCGGTAACGTGGTAGCGACTGGATTGGACTCTGCGTGATGGCCGTCCCGGGTCGGCCCCCTTAGGGCGTAGAGGTTGGCCCGGTTGATGGTGTTGGCGAGGGCGATTTGGGGGAGGGCGGCTGCATGGGCCAGGCTATCGGCGCGGTCCATCATCTCCTCGGCACCAGCGTATTCGCCTAAGTAATAGAGCATAGCCCCGAGGTTCATGTATCGGTCGGCGGCATACGGGAGGTCGCCCAGCGTTTCAAAGGCCTGGGCCTGATGTAGAAGCCTAAAATATTGATTGCCATCGTATTCGAGGCATTCCGCTTCGAGGAGCCAATCGACGCGTAGCCACTCGTAGGGATGCTTAGAGGAGTCGATGCGCGCCTGCAAGTCGAGGAACATCTTGAAGGCGAGATCGTCATCGCCTTGACGTAGGGTTAATCGAGCGTGCCAAAAATCTGAACGCCAGCGGAGTTGCTCGTTGGTTGTAGGGGTAAATGTATCCAGGTGGGCGACATGTTTTTGGATGGTATCGAGGGATGCTCGGAACATGAAATCGCGCTCGAGCAGTAAGGTGAGGGAGTCGTATTGGGGTGAGACGGCCTCCCAGCCGAAGGGCTGCACCCTGTGATGGGTGCAGCCTGCGGCCAAGATGGCGATCAATAGGATGAAAGTAGATAGGTGGCGCATCATGCGCGAAGATAGGGATTATTTTAGGATTTTGCGGGCGTGACCGTTGGTTACTTCGATGCAGAGGCCTGCGGGGGTGGAGAGGGGACGCCCTTGGAGGTCGAAGTAGCGGGGTGCGCTATCGCTACTGAGGTCATTTTCAGTAGAATGGATGGCGCTTGATGAGCCGGTAATGACGTAAGTGGTAGTGGCTGGAAACGCATCCTCGCCGAGGGTGTAGTTGACCTCCCAGTTTTTGCCGACGAGCGGACAAGGGGCCTCGATGATTGTGCCGTAGGAGATGGGCGTGGAGTAGACCAAGGTGCCGTTTTCGTCGAGCAAATTGCCTTCATACCAGGAGTTTACGCCGAAGATTGAATTGTTGTAGGTGTAGATTGAGAGGGTGAACAGTTCGGTATCGAAATCCCAGGCCATCAACGACAGCGGGTTTTGACCGCGGTTATAGCTTTTAGCGTTGTCCTTGTAGAATGAAAGAGCGGTGGAGGGAGCGTAAAGCGAACCGTAAGCCTTTGGTCCTGAGGTAGGTGCAGCATCGCTAAAAACGAATCGGTAATCGTTCCCCTCGCCAAATGCGTTCTCCCAGGTCGAGCCGTTCCAGTGCTTGTTGTTGATCCAGAAGGTGATGCCCTGGCTCTTCATGTTTTCGAAACAGGTGGTAAGTTTCAGGCCGTCGTCGGTGGTGTTGGCCGGGATGTAGAGTTTGGTGAGTTTGGTGCGCGTAAAGGCGTAACTGTCAATGCGTTTCAAGCCGGCGGGTAGCCAGTGGTCGACACCACCGGTGGCAATTGTTTCGAGTGAGGTGCAACCAGTGAAGCACCAACCCTTGATGTCGGTGGTATTCTTGTGGAAGTTAATGGCTTTCAGCGAGTTGCAGCCGTAGAAAGCGGCAACTGAGTAGATTGTGGTTTGAGGTAGGGAGAGGGAGGTGAGTGCCGAGCAGCCGTAGAACATATAGTTGGGTAATTCCGAGAGGTACAACTCCACGGTTTTCAGCGTTTTACAGTTGGCGCATGCGCCGTTGGAGATGGAAATGTCGGGGCGATCGCAAGTGAATTCGGTGAGACCCGAGCGGTAGAAAGCAAGGCGGTTGATCGTGGCGATGTTTTTACCTGGTGTAGAGGTGTTTAGCAGGATTTTCTTGAGGGAGGAGCAACCGAAGAACGCACCGGTGTCGATCGAGGTCAATGTGGCCGAAGGGGTGAATGTGCCCGAGGTGACCGCATTGGGGCAAACGAAGATAAGACGCTTATAATCCGAGGAATACAGCGTGCCTGAAGAGGCCTTATAGGTGCCGTTGTCGGTGGTGATTGTGGCCAGGTTTTCCATGCCGGCGAGGGCGAGGCCCGAAGAGACGGTGCATTTGGTGCCGATGTTGAAAGCGGTGACTTGGCTTTGGCCGTAGAGGGCGTATTCGCCCAGCATCAAACGGTCGCGATAAGCCTCAGGTGCTGAGGAGAGTAACGAGGTGGCCAGACTGAAGGTGCCCGAGTAGGTGTGTCCGTAAGGGGCGATCAGTGTGGTGAGGGTGGAGCCGTAGATCGCGAGCCAGCCGTCGGCGGCCACGACATCGTCTTCTGATGCGGTAGTGGGTGTTTTGTAGGTGGTGATGGAGGTGAGGTTGGCGCACCCGGCGAAGTTGCCTGGGTCGATGTCGATGATGTTCTGGCCGAGGGTGACGGTGCGGAGAGCCGACTCGTTGAAGAAAGCCGGGAAATCCGTGGGGTCGTAGGTGGCTCCCAGATAGTCGTCGTAGGGGAAGAAGGGGGCCGTGCCGATGTGGGTTACGGCGTAGGTGGTGCCGTCGTAGGAGATAGCATCGGGGACCACCAGATCGGTGGGGCAAGCGTCGGCGTAGCCGCAGAGTTGGGCGACGTTAGAGCCGTTGGCGCTGAGGTGGTAAAGGAGGCCGTCAACCTCGACGGCCTCGCCTTGCCAGGAGTAAGAGGTGGTAGCGGCGCTGGTAGATAGGGTGGCTGCCGCCAAGATTGCTAATACACAAAATTTCATACCTTTTGTAACTTTTGACATAACTTCTTGGAAATTGATTAAACCTGTATTTATCGGGGCTGAGACGGCGCCCCGGTGTTCTAAGAATCGACCGCGAAGTTATGGGCAAAGTTGTTATCAGGCAAGGGTGTAGACCCCGTGTAGACCCTTTGTAGACCTGAAAAGCACGCCGATTGAGAAAATTGAAAGAATCGTTCCAATCTTTTCAATCGGCGTGCTTTCCTCGGGAGTTTTTCAATCAGCGGCCGAGGGTGGAGAGGAGGGAGTGGACGGCCGAGGGGATGTCGGGGGATTTCTCGAGGCACTTGATGAAGAGGGAGCCGATGATTGCGCCCGAGGAGTGGGAGCAGGCGTCGGCGAGTGTGCCGGGATTGGAGATTCCGAAGCCGATCAGGCGATTGTGCTTGAGATCCATGGCGTTGACGCGGTCGAAGTACTCGAGTTGCTCGGGGCCGAAGGAGTCGCGGGTGCCTGTGGTTGCGGCTGCCGACACCATATAGATGAAACCCGAGCAGTGGTCGTCGATCAGGTGGATGCGCTCGTCGGAGGTTTCGGGGGTGATCAGCATGATGATGGGTAGGTCGTAGCGGTCGCAAAGGTCCTTAAAATCACGCAGATAGTCGTCGAAAGGCAGGTCGGGGATGATCAGTGCGTCGATTCCGGCCTCTTTGGCGCGGCGGAAGAGCTGTTCGACCCCGAATTGCATGATGGGATTAAGGTAGCCCATCAGCACCAAGGGCGTTTCGCCCGCGTCGGCGCGTGCGGCTTCCACTTGGTCGAGCAGGTTGCGCAGCGTCTGGCCGTTTTTCAGAGCGACTGTCGACGAGGCCTGAATCGTGGGTCCGTCGGCCATGGGATCGGAGAATGGTATGCCCACCTCGATCATGTCAACGCCCTGATTCACAAGCTCTCGGATAATTTCGCCCGTGGAATCGAGGGTAGGATGTCCGGCGGTGAAGAACACCGAAAGAAGGTTGTTATTTTTTCTCCCAAAGAGGTTTTGAAGTCGATTCATTTTCGTTGAATTTACGGAGTGACAGAATGAAATTGGCCAGCTGGAGGACGTTTTTGCGTCCCGGGGCAGTTTCGAAGCGGCTGTTGACGTCGATACCCGCCATGCCGGGTCGCATGGCCTCGACGATTGCGTCAACATCGTCGGGGGAGATGCCTCCGCTGAGCAGGTAAGGTGTTGACAATGAGTAACTATCAAGGATGTCCCAGCGGAATTTGCGACCCGAGCCCCCGCGCGTTTTGGCCTTGGTGTCGAAGACGAACGCGTCGACCACGCCTTCATAGGGTCGAAGGTCGTCCCATTGGGTATTTTTATCCACGCCAATGGCCTTCAACACACTGTACCCGAGGTCTTTAAGCGTTTGGCACTGCTCGGCCGATTCGTCACCGTGGAGTTGAACGTAGTGGATGCCGTAACGTTGGCAGGTGGCGTGGATGTCGTCGGTGGTGGCGTTGACGAAGACGGCCACGGGCCGGATGTACTCCGGCAGATCTTTAACCGCCTGAGGGTCAAGGCCGATGGCTGAACGGGGAGAGCCTTGGTAGAAGATGAAGCCCATGAGCATGGGGGCGAGCGCGCCCACGTCGCGGATGTTGTCGGGGTAGCGGTTGCCGCATACCTTAATCACCATGTCGCTGTGGCGGGGCTTTAGCGCGGGTGTCGCGGGCGAGGGCGCCCACGCTCCTTGTTTGCTATTGGGGGCAGGGTGGCTTGTCGCGGGCGAGGGCGCCCACGCTCCTTGTTGGCTATTGGGGGCAGGGTGGCTTGTCGCGGGCGAGGGCGTCCACGCTCCTTGTTGGCTATTGGGGGCAGGGTGGGTGTTATTGCAGTTCATTGAGCAATGATTTTAAAGCTTCGGGGGGATTAGGGTTGGCCATGAATGATTCGCCGATGAGAAATCCGTCATAGCCGAGGGCTGACAGTTGGCGCATCTCTTGGGCGCCACGTATTCCGCTTTCCGAGATCTTAACGGCGCCGGCAGGGAGTAGGGAAGCAAGTTGGCGGGAGATGTCGAGATCGGTGACGAAGCGTCGCAGGTCGCGGTTGTTGACGCCAACTACGTCTATTTCAGGGAGATAGTGGCCGATTTCCTCGGGGGAGTGCATCTCGAGCAGTACCTGGAGGTCGAGTGAATGGGCGTAGCGGGTGAAGTCGCGCACCTCCTCGGGGGATAGGATGGCGGCGATCAGTAGGATGGCGTCGGCACCCGCGAGTCGGGCCTGTGCGATTTGGTAACGGTCGACGGTAAAGTCCTTGCGTAGAAGGGGATACGTCTCGCCTACGGCATTACGCGCGACGGCCAGGTCGATGAGCGAGCCGCCGAAGTAGGGGGTGTCGGTGAGTACCGAACTCGCCGCGGCGCCCGCGTCACGGTAGCCGCGTACGATTTCGCCGGCGTCGATCGATTGGTGGATCTCGCCTTTGGATGGCGAGCGGCGCTTGTGCTCGGCGATGATGCCCCAGGGGGTGTCGCGGATCGCGTCGCGGAATGAGAGGGTGGCGCGAGGCGCGAGTTGGGCCAGGGAGTCGATGGCGTCCATCGAGAGTAGCTGCTTTTGGGCGGCTACCTCGACACGCTTATGGGCGGCTATTTCTTCTAATTTATTCATTTTCAACTGAAATCGAGGGAAATCGGGGGAATGGAACCCGTTTAAGACCACCGCGGCAAACCGCGGGGCACCGTGGCTTGATGGAGGGGTCGCGGGCGGGGGCGCCTGGTGGCGCGGGCGGGGCGCCTGGTGGCGCGGGCAGGGCGCCTGGTGGCGCGGGCGGGGCGCCCACGCTCCTTGTCAGCTGTTCAATTCTACGAAGCGGCGGAAGCGGGCTTGGGCTGCACCGGAGCTGATTGACTCCTCGGCTTGTGCTCGGGCGTCGGCGATGGAAACCGAGGGCTCGAGCGTGTGGATGGCGAAGGCGGCGTTGGCGACGACGCAATTCTGTTGCTCTGGCGTGGCGGTGCCGGCGAGCACGCGGTCGAAGATTCCGGCGGCCTCCTCGATGGTGTCGCCGCCGTAGAGGTCGTCCTGCAGGGCGCGTGGGAAGCCGAGTTCCTCGGGAGTGTACACGCGCTCGCCATCGGGAGAGGCCACCTTGAAGTCGCTGGTGAGCGAGATCTCGTCGTAGCCGTCCATGGAGTGAACGATGGTGCAGTTAATGCCCTCGTTTTGAGCGATATAATTGTACAGGCGCAGGAGCTTGAGGTTGTACACGCCAAGCAGCTGATACTTGGGCATGGTGGGGTTGACCAGTGGGCCGAGCATGTTGAAGAACGTGCGGACAGCCAGGGCCTTGCGCACGGGGCCGACGCTCTTGAGGGCTGGCGAGAAGAACGGCGCGTGGAGATAGGCCACGCCGCTCTCGTCGAGCGACTTGGCGAGCGCGTCCTGATCGGCGGTAAATTTCACGCCGTGGGTTTCGAGCACGTTGGACGCGCCGGAGATCGACGACGCTCCGTAGTTGCCGTGCTTAACGACCTTTCGGCCTGTTCCGGCCACGACGAAGCAGGTGGCTGTACTAATATTAAATGTGTTCTTGCCGTCGCCGCCCGTTCCGACGATGTCGATGGCCTTGACGCCCGGGAAGTCGATGGGGTTGCGACGCTCGAGGATCGCGTCGCGGAAACCGGTGAGCTCGTCGGTGGTGATGGAGCGCATCAGGAACACTGTCATGAACGCCGATAGCTGGGCGTCGTTGTACTTGGAGTCGGCGATGTTCAATAGCACGTCGCGGGCCTCATCGCGGGAGAGGTTGCGGTGCTCAAACATTTTATATAGGAGATTCTTCATATCTTTAGCCAGTTTTCGATTATTCGTTGGCCGAGGGGAGTGAGGATCGACTCGGGATGGAATTGGACGCCTCGGATGTCGAGATCCTTGTGTCGGATAGCCATTATGTGGCCCTCGTCGGATGTGGCGGTCACTTGCAACTGCTCGGGCAACCCCTCGGGAGAGATGGCCCAGGAGTGGTAGCGACCCACGTCGAATCTCGCGGGCAATCCCTCGAAGAGGTAATCGTCGGCGATGATGTTGACCGGTCGGGAGAGACCGTGGTACACCTCGGGGAGGTTGACCAGCGAGGCCCCAAAACGCTCGCCAAGGGCTTGGTGGCCGAGGCACACGCCCAGGATGGGCATCTCGGTGGCGTAGCGTCGCAGCACCTCGGGGAGCAATCCCGCCTCGGAGGGGATGCCGGGACCCGGGGAGATGATCAGCTTGTCGTACTCGGCCACTCGGTCGAGGTCGATGACGTCGTTACGCACCACGTCGCAGGGCTGCCCGGCCATACGCACGGCGTGAACCAGGTTGTAGGTGAACGAGTCGTAATTGTCGATTATCAATAGTTTCATCGCGAAGACATATCTGAATATTTGAATAATATGCGGTAGAAACGCATAAATATTAATTATATTGGTATCAAATGCATTTCGAGCGCAAAAATAAGCATAAATATCCATTCTCGCAAGAATATTAGGAGAATTGTGTAAAAAATGTGTAATTTCGCGGGTGAAATGGCACTGGCAACCCAAATAGATAGCACCCAGGCGGAGATACCCCAAGCGGCGTCGACCCCAGCGGCATCGACCCCAGCGGCGTCGACCCGGGTTCGGGTCGACATCCGTTCTGCCGAGGGCGGGGGCTCCTCAGGCTCGGCTGAGGGGAGGGTCGCTCAGGGTGATAGCGTCGCGGCCGATACGGCGGCTGTGGTGTTGCCGACGTGCCCGTGGAACGTGGAGGGAGAGGCCGACTGCCCGTACGCGTCGGCTCGCGAGGTGCTGATCTGCTCCCAGGGGGTGGAGGGGAATTACCTACACGGCATGGAGCCACAGGCGCGTCCGCTGGGAGTGGCTCGTGACTCGGGCTTGTTGGCGGCGCTGACGGTGATGTTCCTGCTGGTGGCGTTCAATTTCCGCAGCTGCGCGAGGATGTTCTCGGCGATGTCGCAGGACTTGTGGTCGGTGCGCCGGCGCGAGAACGCGTTTGACGACCATACGGCCAACGAAACCCGCGTGATGCTTGTGATGTTGCTGCAGTTGTGGCTGTGCGAGGGATTGCTTCTCTACTTCTGGGGCGAGTCGCAGGGTTACATCCCGATGATGGGGTGGGTACACCCGATCGCGTTCACCGGGGCGCTGGCGTTGGGGTTCTATATTTTCCAATTGCTGGCCTACACGGTGGTGGGGTACGCGTTCAGCGACCCGATCGGGGCGTCGCAGTGGATCAGGGGTTACAACTCGTCGCAGGCGTTTCTGGGCGTGGGACTGGTGATTCCCTCCGTGGTGATCATCTTCTATCCGGGGGCAGCCGAGCCGATGTTGTGGACCGGAGCGGGGCTGTATGTGGTGGCACGTATAACGTTTATAATTAAGGGTTTTAGAATTTTTTACCACAATTTTTCGTCGTTGCTTTATTTTATTTTGTACCTTTGCGCGCTGGAAATCATTCCTATCTTGCTATTGGGCCTTGCGATCATAAGTCTTGGTCCCATTGTTGAATAATAATCCACACATAGAGAGACGTGAAAGTAAAAAAAGTATTAGTTTCGCAACCCCGACCTACGTCAGAGAAGTCACCATATTTCGAGATTGCGGAAAAGTACGGCGTTGAGATCGATTTTCGTCCTTTCATAAAGGTTGAGGGATTGTCGGCCCGCGAATTTCGCCAACAGAAGATTTCGATACCCGAATATACAGCGGTGATCTTCACGGCTCGCACGGCTGTCGACCATTTCTTCCGGCTGTGTGAGGAGATGCGCATCCCCATCCCCGACAGCTTGAAATATTTCTGCACCACCGAGTCGATCGCCCTGTACCTGCAGAAGTATATCCTGTATCGCAAGCGTAAGATATTCCATGGCTCCACCGGCAAGATTGAGGACCTGGTGCCTCTGTTGGTGAAGCACAACAAGGAGAAGTACCTCTTCGCTGTGAGCGACGTTAACAATCAGGACACCCAGATCCTCGACGCCAACCACGTCAACTATACCAAGGCGGTGATGTACCGCACGGTGAGCAACGATTTCGGTGAAGGAGAGAAATTCGACTACGATATGTTGCTGTTCTTCAGCCCCTCGGGTATCGCGTCGCTGCTGAAGAATTTCCCCAACTTCGAGCAGGGTGACATCCGCATCGGTTGCTTCGGGCCTACTACCGCCAAGGCCGTGCGCGACGCGGGCCTGCGCCTCGACATCGAGGCTCCATCACCCAAGGCTCCCTCAATGACCACCGCCCTGGAGCTTTACCTCAAGGAGGAGGCGGAAAAAGATGCTTAGGACATCTTTTTCAAGGATAAAGGATAAAGGCCGCCGAGGTAAAAGAGTAAAGGATTAAAGAAAGCAAAGGACTAAGGGGAGCGGGGTAGCCCGTTCCCTTTTTGGTAAAGATATGAAGGAGCAAGGATTGGATAAGGCTCACAAGCTGTGCAGCGCGACGGCGATCGATATGCTGTTCGCTCGGGGCACTGCCGACGCACAAAGCGCGCTGGCTTATCCGTTGCGTGCCGTGTGGCGGGAGCATTCGGCTCGTCGCAACCAGAGCGAGGTGCTGCGGTTCCTGATCTCGATACCCAAGAAGCGTCTGAAACGTGCCGTGTGGCGCGTGCTGATGCGGCGTCGCGTAAGGGAGGCTTTCCGGCTCCACTGGCGGTCGTACCCCGCGCTCGACACCCGTGGTATCGACCTGGCGCTGATCTATGTGGCCGACAAAGAGTGCTCCTACGCTCGGGTTGAGGCGGCTGTGGTGAAATTGTTGGGCAAAATCCATGATCAAGAAACTGCTGATACTGCCGATTAGGTTTTACCAACTGGCGATATCGCCGATGTTGCCCCAGAGTTGCAGGTATGTGCCCACATGCAGCCAATACGCCATCGAGGCGCTGCAAAAGCATGGAGCACTGAAGGGCAGTTGGTTGGCAATCAAGCGAATATGCCGTTGTCACCCGTGGGGTGGGAGCGGTTACGATCCCGTGCCATGAAATCCCCTGTTGTAGATATCCATACGCATAACCTGGAGGCTTGGCCCCCGGCGGTGATCTCAGTGTCGCCCGGGGAGGAGCTCGACCCCGCGCGGCTGTATTCGGTGGGGATTCACCCTTGGGACACGGCACGGTTTGACGGCGACTACACGGAGCTGGAGAGGCTGGCCGAGCTGCCCAATGTGGTGGCGATCGGCGAGACCGGGCTCGACGCGCTGCGCGGGGCTCCGCTGGAGCGGCAGGAGGAGATTTTCCGGCGGCATATCGAGATCGCGAGGCGGGTGGGAAAGCCCCTGATCCTGCATGTGGTGAAGGCCTGGGGAAGGCTGCTGGAGATAGCGAGGGAAGCCTATAGACCACCGCGGCAAACCGCGGGGCACGGTGGCTTGTTAGAGGATAGGATGTCTCCGAGGTATATTGTGCATGGGTTTCGGGGGAAGGCTGAGCTTGCGCGGCAGTTGCTGGCGGCTGGGATGGATATCTCGCTCGGGGAGCGGTTTAATGCCGAGGCGGTGCGGGTGATTCCCGAGGAGCGGCTGCATTTTGAGACGGATTGCTCGGCGCTTTCTGTCGAGGAGATAGCGGCGCGGGTGATGGCGGCAAGGGGCGTAAGCTAAGGTTTTTGCTGGCGGAGGAGGATGGAGGAGACTTGGGAGGGGGTAAGGCCGTCGAACGCCGGCCCCCCTAGGCCGTCGAAGGCCGGCCCCCCTAAGGCGGAGGAGCCGAGGCCGGTCCAGGGGTAGGAGTGGAGGCCCATTAAATCCAGGAGGGTGGTGTATACGTCGATTTGGCCGATCTCTTGGGGGTAGGTGCCGTGGACGGGTGCATTGAGGATGATCAGGGGCGTGTGGTCGCCGGGGTCGACCAGATTGGGGGCGGCTCGGTGGAGCTTTCGGCGGTCGGCGGCGAGTCCCTCATGGTCGCCCGTGATGACGACCATGGTGCGGTCCCAGTCGGGTCGCGAGCGCAGGTAGTCGACGAGTGTTTTGAGGGCGCCGTCGGTATAGTTGGCGGTGATTATGTAATCGCGCAGAAGGGTAGGGTAATCCTCTGATACTTTGATTTTTTGCAGGTGCTCGGGCAGTCGGAACGGGTTATGGCCCGAATATGTTACCCAAAGCATGAACGCGTTCTCGCCTTGAGGCCAAATCTCGCCGTGGCGCATCTTCTCGACGCTTTGGCGCATGAACTCGCCGTCGCTCAATCGGCGGGCGGTTCCCACGGGGTCGGTGTTGTCCCAAGAAGATGACGACAACAGGGTGTCGACGCCGAATGCGCGTGCCACGAGCGTCTGGTTCCACACATGGGGCTTGTCGCACGTCAGGAGGTAGCTGCGGGTGGGTCGCTCGGCTTTCATCGCCTTGGGTATTGTGGAGAAGGGATAGTCGGGGTGGGAGAAGGCGTATACCTGTCCCTGCGGGGGCATCATCCCGGCGAGCATCAACAGCTGGGCGTCGATTGAACGGCCGGCTCCCACTTGTGTGACGACGTTGGGGAAATAAAGGGTGGTGGAGTCGGCAAGGAGGGAGTTGAGGAAGGGGGTGATCTCGGTGGTGTTTTTTGACGCGGGCGAGGCGGCCACGCTCCGTGGTTGCTCCACTGATTTGTTAAGGGGCCAGGATTCGAGTGACTCGCAGAAGATAACGACGAGGTTGGAGGGGTGGGGGATAGAATCGGGTACGGCCCATTGTTGCTGGGCTTTGTGGGCGGCGATCCAGGCCTCGGCTTGGGCTACCTCCTCGGCTGTGGGGACATCGGAAGCCTTTAGCAGGTCGTGGGCGAGAAAGCCGGGGATATGGTATATCGGGGCGATGCATGTGGCCTTGTAGCACTCGCGGCTGAGACGGTCGATCTGTCCCATAGGCCCGCCGCGCCAGCAGTCGGCCAGCCAAGCGAGGAGCCCGAGGACGATTACGGTGACGAGGTAGGGGAAACCCATAGGGCGCCACTTTTCGCGACGCGCGCGCATAACAAATATTGTGGCGATTGTGACCACGGGCAGGGCGAGGAAGTACCATCGGAAAGAGTCGGCGACCGAGGGCCCGAAGTCCTGCAGGTTGGAGGCAAGCAGGTAGCTTTGGGCGGGGATGGCGTTGAAGTAGGTGCGGCAGTACATGAGGTTGGCGATCATGACGCCGTCGACGATGAACAACCACAGGGCCATTGGCCACACGCGCTTGGAAACCATTGCGGGCCAAGCCATTAGCGTGGCACCAAGGAGGAGGTAAGGGTAAAAGGCCAGGAACGTGAACGGGCGGAAGGTGGTTTGGGCCATCCACATCAAGTCGAAAGCCAGAATTGTGACTAAGGAAGCGATCCAGGCCACGGTGAATCGCCTTGTCCACAGCAAATGGGGGAAGAGAGAATTCCAATTCATGGCGACAAAGGTACTAATTTTTTGGAAACTCGGTGGAGATTGCTTAAATTTGCCGTTGAAACGTAAAAACTAATCCACAATGAGATCTAAATACCAGCGAATATTGCTGAAGCTGAGCGGCGAGTCGCTCATGGGCGAGCAGCGTTACGGAATCGACACGACGCGGTTGAACGAGTATGCCGAGCAGATATCGGAGATCGCGCAGCGGGGAGTTCAGGTGGCCATCGTGATCGGTGGCGGCAACATTTTCCGCGGATTGCAGGGCGCGTCGCGAGGCTTTGACCGCGTGAAGGGTGACCAGATGGGAATGCTCGCCACGGTGATCAACTCGCTGGCGTTGAGTTCGGCCTTGGAGAGCGCGGGTCAGCCGGCCAAGGTGATGACGTCGTTGAACATGTTCCCCATCGGCGAGTACTACAGCAAGTGGAAAGCGCTGGAGTCGCTGCAGCACGGCGAGGTGGCTATAATCGCGGGAGGCACCGGCAACCCGTTCTTCACCACCGACACGGCCTCGGCCCTGCGCGGCGTGGAGCTGGGCTGCGACGTGATGCTTAAGGGCACCCGCGTCGACGGTATCTATACCGCCGACCCTGAGAAGGATCCAACAGCCAAGAAATTCTCGGAGATCACCTACGACGAGGTGTACAACCGCGGGCTGAAGGTGATGGACTTGACGGCTACGGCGCTGTGCAAGGAGAACCAATTGCCGATAATAGTGTTTGATATGGACACGCCGGGCAACCTGCGCAAGGTGATCGACGGCGAGCCAATCGGCACGCTCGTCTACTAGCCCCCCACTGTAGTAGTCAGAAGTTTTTGGTAGATAGAAGTTGGTAGTAATTACAAGAAGATTATTTCTCGCCTAGCGTTAACCTCCTTTAGCTACTAATATCTTCCTCAAGGATTCCCCCTCAAAACTTCTAACTACTAAAAACTAAAAACTAAAACTAAAAACTTAATCCCCCAATAACCATGACTGACGTAAAGACTTATCTCGGCCCGGCCGAGGAGAAGATGGAGATGGCGGTAGCCTATCTCGACGAATCGCTGGCCCACATCCGCGCCGGCAAAGCCAACCCGAAAATTCTGGATGGCATAAAAGTGAATTACTACGGCTCGGCCGCCCCTATATCCAATGTGGCCAACATCTCGGTGCCCGACGCACGCACGATCACCATCACCCCGTGGGAGAAGTCGATGTTCAAGGAGATCGAGAAGGCGATCATCAACTCGGAGCTGGGCATCACGCCCGAGAACAACGGCGAGGTAATCCGTATCTCGATTCCGCCGTTGACCGAGGAGCGCCGTAAGCAGCTTGTGAAGCAGTCGAAGGCCGAGGCCGAGCAGGCCAAGGTGTCGGTGCGCAACGCCCGTCGCGACGCCATCGAAGGGCTGAAGAAGGCCGTTAAGCAGGGTATGCCCGAGGATGTCGAGAAGGACGCCGAAGGCTCGGCCCAGAAGCTCCACGACAAGTATCTGAAGAAGATCGACGAGCTCTTCGCCGCCAAGGAGAAGGAGATATTGACTGTGTAGTTTTCAGTTTTTCAGTTTTCAGTTTTCAGCAGATGGGTTACTTTTCCACCTGTTTAATCGGTTTTTGAATGAACTAACTAAAAACTGAAAGCTTAAGACTTTCAACCAACCATGCAACGGGTACTGTTTCATAGCACGATATTCGGGCCGATCCATAGCCGTCGGCTGGGCACGTCGCTGGGGATCAACCTTGGGCCGAACGACGGCAAGGTGTGCACGTTCGACTGCCTGTATTGCGAGGCCGGCTACAACGCGCAAGGCCCCGGCACGACTGGCCTTCCCACTCCCGAACAGGTGGCCGAACAACTCGACGCCAAGCTCAAGGAGATGCACGCGGCGGGAAAGCAGCTCGACGTGATCACCTTCTCGGGCAACGGCGAGCCGACAGCCCACCCCCGCTTCGAGGAGATTGTCGACCGCGTGATCGCCCTGCGCGACCGCGACTTCCCGGAGGCCAAGGTGAGCGTGCTGTGCAACTCCACGCGTCTGGGCGACGAGGGCGTGTGCCGCGCGCTCCGCAAGGTAGATAACAATATTTTGAAACTCGACTCGGCGGTGGATAAGACAATGCGCCTTATCGACCGCCCGGGGTCGAGGGCGTTCAACTGCGAGTGGGTGATCGACCGCATCGCCACGTTCGGCAACGACTGCATCGTGCAGACGATGTTGCTGCGTGGAGAGGACGACGAGGGCAATGTCATCGACAACACCACCGACGCCGAGGTGGACGCGCTGATCGCCGCCTACCAAAAGATCCAGCCCAAAGAGGTGATGCTCTACTCGATCGACCGCGCGACGCCCGCCCGGCGCCTGAGCAAGGTGGAGCGCGAGGATCTGGAACGGGTGGCCGAACAGATTAGAGCCGCCGGAATCAAGGTTCAAGTCAATTAATCAAAGGGCTGTCCAAGAGCCTGCCGGCCCGGGCTGCCGCATACGTTATTGAAATGATATTACCCAATTCTCTGAGGCCTGGAGATAGGGTGGCCATTGTGTCGCCCGCGAGCGTGATCGACCCTGAGTTGGTCACCGGGGCCGTTGCGACCCTGGGCGCCATGGGATTCGACCCGGTGGTGTATCCCCATTCGCTGGGAAGGCACGGCTCGTACAGCGGCAGTCGCGAGGAGCGGCTTGAGGACCTGCGGCGCGCTTTTCAGGATGAGAGGGTAAGGGCCATCATCTGTTCGCGCGGGGGATACGGGACGGTGCACTTGATTGAGGCATTGGCCGATCTTGACCTTGCCGACGATCCGAAATGGGTGGTTGGATTCAGCGACATCTCGGCACTGCACGCGTTGCTGGCGAGCCGCGGGGTGGTATCGGTGCACGGCTCCATGGCCAAGCAACTCGCCGTGGGGCCTAAGGATGAGATTAACCAGCAATTGTACAGGGTATTGCGAGGCGAGCGACCCACGTATCGGTGGGCCGCCCATCAGTACAACCATCCCGGGAAGGCTCGTGGGACGCTCCGCGGTGGCAACCTGGCCGTGCTGGGGGGGTTGATCGGGACGCCTTACGACGACCTGCTGAGGGATTCACTGCTGTTTATCGAGGATATCGCCGAGCCTATATATAAGGTAGAGAGGATTCTCTACGGGTTGCGGCTGAGCGGGGTGCTACCGTCGCTGCGGGGACTGGTTGTGGGGCAGTTCACCGATTATCGAGCCTCGCTGGATTACGCGGCGATGGAGGATATGATACGGGATATGGTGGCGGAATACGGGTATCCGGTGGCGTTCGGCGCGCCGGTGGGGCACGTGGATGGGAATGTGCATCTGCTTCACGGAGCTGAGGCCGCGATAGCGGTGGATGGCAAGGGGACGACGCTGAAATTTTGAAATTCATTGCGATAGCATATTTAACATTTTGATGTGTATATTAGGCAAAAAAATTGCCCAGCGAGTAGAAATTTAGTTTAAGATACGTAAATATTTGCAATTTTTGTTATCAAAGTTGGTGTAATTTAAAATAATGTGTTAGCTTTGCCTTGTATATTGCGCGAGGGCCAAAAACCGGCCGCTCTTGGAGACGAACCTGACATAAAACTATTCCCTAACCTGCCCCCTAAGATTCACCCGACCATGAATAAGCACAGCGGGTATCAGCCTTGCAAGCGAGGGCAGATGGCCGCAGAATTTGCGGGTGGGCCAGTAAACGGAAAATAGTTGGAAATCAGGCTCCTGAGGCAGAAGCCCGAGGCAGTTGCGTGTGATTGCGAAACCTAACATTAACCACTGAAAAAGCAGTACAAAAGGAAAGCTAAAGAATCATTAACTCAGGGTAGGCTGCGCCACGGAGGCAAAGCTTTCCCCAACAACGGCAAAAATTAACCTTGAATATAAACAAACATGTAGTAATTATGAAAAAACAGCTATTGCTTCTGTTATTTTCCCTCTTCGCGGTGGTGGCGTTTGGCCGCACCGTGACCGGAACGGTGACACAGGCGAGCGACGGCGAGCCGCTGATCGGTGTGACCGTTGCAGTCAAGGGCACGTCGACGGTCACCGCTACCGACATAGATGGAAAATACTCCATCGAAGTGAGTGGCGACAACGCAGTGCTCAACTTCAACTATGTAGGTATGACCGCTCAGAGTATCCCCGTAGGTAACAAGAGCGTAGTGGATGTGGTAATGAGCGAGAACGCCACCGTCCTCAACGAGGTAGTGGTTACCGCCATGGGCCAGGTCCAGGAAAAGAAGAAACTAAACTTCGCCGTACAGGCGCTGAACTCCGACGAGGTGACTGCAGGCCAGTCATCCAACTTCGTCAACACTCTCCAGGGCAAGGTGGCCGGCGTGCAAGTGTCGATGGCCGGTGGCTCGCCCAACTCGGCCTCCCAGATTGTGGTGCGCGCGATCTCCTCGATCAACAACGCCCAGAGCAACGAGCCTCTGTTCGTGATCGACGGCATGCCTGTGCGTGGCGCCGCATCGTCGATTGCCGACATCAACCCCAACGATATCCAGACCATGTCGGTGCTGAAGGGCGCCGCCGCCTCGGCTCTTTACGGCCAGGAGGGTGCCAACGGTGTGATCTTGATTACCACCAAGAGTGGTAAGGAGGGCACCGTCACCGTCACCGCTTCGGGCGGCTGGGAGTGGTCGACCGTTACCAAGACCCCTAAGCTCCAGAAGAGCTTCTTGGCTGGTAGCAACGGCTTCTACACCACCAACGCCACCGGCGGCTGGGGCCCCCGTTTCCGTAATGGCGTGGACACCTATTACGACAATACCGACAACTTCCTTGGCACGGGCTTCATGCAGAAGTATGACTTGGCCATCTCGGGTGGTAACGAGAAATTCTCCTCCTACGCCTCGGCCAACTACATGGACAACGAGGGCGTTGTTCCCAAAGATTACAAGAAGCGCTTAGGCGTGTTCATCAAGGGCGAGTACAACCCCTCGAATACCGTGAAGATCCTTATGTCGACCAACTTCATCGACACCAAGAGCCGCGGCTTCGGCAACGCGATGTCGACCATCTACGGCTGGGCTATCAACAGGAACATGGCCGACTACCAGACCGTAACCGGCATGCCCAACTGGGCCAACCGTTACGACGCATGGGACGAGCTGACCAACGACCAGCGTCTGGCCGCCACCCTCTCCCCCTACTATAGCCGTTACAACGACAGCTCCGACACCCAGAGCACCCGCGTGATCATCAACGGACAGATCCAGTGGGAGCCGATCAAGAACTTGACCTTCACCGGCAAGCTCTCTTATGATAAGAGCCACTCGACCTACGAGAGCTACACCACTCCTCGTTACGACGAGACCCGCGACTTCGACGGCGAGCTCTCCGAAGGCCAGAAGACAACACTTATGCAGCGTCAAGGCACATATTGC
This sequence comes from Bacteroidales bacterium, assembly GCA_020859755.1. Lineage (GTDB taxonomy): Bacteria > Bacteroidota > Bacteroidia > Bacteroidales > Muribaculaceae > JAJPXC01. The sequence continues at coordinate 26,229 of JAJBVP010000069.1, forward strand.
TTCTCCCCCTCTCGCGGCGAGCGCTTCACCGCACAAGCTTTGGCCAACTACTACTGGCAGATCAACGATAAGTTCAACTTGAACTTCTTCGTGGGCGCCGAGTACTCCCAGACCAAGGGCCTCGAGGCCAACATGGGAGGCTACGACTTCCAGCTCGGTGGCGACTTCTACTCGTTCAACAACGTAAACCCCGAGAGCTTGACCCTCGGCACCAGCGACTACGCGCTGCGCTTGAACCACACCGAGAAAAACAAGTACGGTTACTTCGGTGAAATCCGCTTCGACTACAAGGGCATGGCCCAGGTGTCGGTAACGGGTCGTATTGACGGTTCGTCGACCTTGAAGCAGTGTGACTCGTCCTACTTCTATCCCTCGTTCACCGGCGGTCTTATCTTCTCGGAGATCTTCGGCCTGCACAACGAGTGGTTCTCCTACGGTAAGTTGCGCGGCAACTACGCCAAGGTAGGTAAGGACGCCCCCGCCAACCAGTTTAGCGACAACTACAAGCAGTGGCCCACATTCCCCGACGGTGGCTTCGGTGTGAACCCCACCCTGTCGTCGGCCAATTGGCTTGAGCCTGAGATGACCAAATCGTGGGAGATCGGCGCCGACTTGCGCTTCTTCAACTCCCGCACCCGCTTGGACATCGCCTACTACAACACGACGGTTGACAACCAGATTGTGACTGTGCGTGTATCCCCTGCCGCCGGCCAGATTCTCCAGACCCGTAACGAGGGTTCAATCGAGAACAAAGGTATGGAGGTAACCCTTTCGCAGGACATTCTGCAGATGCGCGACTTCCAATGGACTGCCAACGTCAACTTCTCGTTCAACCGCGGTAAAGTGAAATCGCTTCCCGAGGAGGTATCGGAGATCCAGGGCGGACAGTACAGCGACGTGTTCTGCTCGGCTTACCTGGGCGAGTCGACCACCGGTCTTTCCGGTACCGACTACCTGCGCAACGACAACGGCGACGTGATCTGCGACTCCAACGGCTACCCGATGATCTCGCCCAACAAGCAGAACTATATCGGTAACCGCGAGCCCGACTTCCTGCTGGGTCTTGGCTCGACCTTCACCTGGAAGGACCTGTCGCTGTCGTTCCTGTTCGACGGCCGCAAGGGTGGCGACGTGTACAACTACACCGGCCGCTCGCTGTTCTCGTCGGGCCAGAGCTGGTACTTGGCCAAGTATCGCAACCGCAAGGCAGTCTTCAAAGGCGTAGTTGCCAATGCCGACGGCACCTACAGCCCCAACACCACCCCTGTGATTCTCGACCAGCAGTTTATCAACAACTACTTCTACAACGTGGCGTCCAACTTCATCGAGGACGGCTCCTACATCCGCTTGAGCTACGTGACCCTTTCCTACGACTTCACCAAGTTCATGAAGAAGCTGGGCTCCAGGAACCCGATCAAGGGCCTCAAGGCTTCGTTCACGGGCCGCAACTTGTGGTTGTGGACCAAGTACACCGGTGTTGACCCGCAGGTAATGCCTTCGGCCGCTAATGGTACCGGCGCTATGGGTATTGACAACTTCAGCGTTCCCTCGCTGCGTAGCTACAACATCAACCTCAACGTAACCTTCTAAAACACGCCTATATAACAATGAATAAGATAAAAACCATAGCACTTGGCCTTTTAGTTGCGATGGGCATGTCGAGCTGCGAGGACACTCTCTACGAGAATGTCAACCCCGATGCCGCCCACAAGAACGAGGCCGCTCAGGGTCTACCGGTGCTTGTATTCTATTCTCAGCAGGTGGTATACGACCACGCTGAGTACTATGTATATCTGTCGCAGTGCCTCACCACTACGAGCAAGAGCCAGACCGGCTCGTATCCCTACAAGAGTGGCTGGCAGTTCCTGACGATCAACCGTCACCCGCAGTGGCGTCGTCACTTCTACGATATCGGCAAGAACGCAAAGGTGCTTTGCGAGAACGCCGATGAGATCGATTCGCCCAACTACAAGCTCATCGCCCGTACCATCATGCTGATGTCGACCCAGTTGACCACCGACGCGTTCGGCGACATGCCCCGTACCGAGGCTTATCAGTCCAACTCCCCGAAGTACGACACCCAGGCTTCGATTTACAAGTGGATGTTTGAGGAGGCCGATGAGTTGCTCTCTCTTTACGAGGATGACGCATGGGTTAACGATCCCAACAACCAGAATATCGACCAGTCGATGGACCGTATCTACGCCGGCAACCTCAAGATGTGGAAAGGCCTGGTTTACGCCATCAAGGCTCGCCTGCTGCTCCGTAATATCCCCAACGTGAACACCTCGTCGAGCGTTTGCCAGGAGATCATCGAGACGGCCCAGAAGGCAATCGACACCTGGCGCTCGGGCGACCTGCGCTACGGTTCATGGTTCGGCAACGAGCCCCGTTACAACTTCGACGGTGGCACCGGTGAGAGCAACGCCGTGTGGAGCGACGCTCAGCCCATCATCAACTCTTGGGAGAGCCGCAAGAACCTCTTGACCGAGGCTGTTCCCTCCAAGTTCTTCGTGCAGGACCTCCTGGGCGTTGTAAACCCCGGCTCGGAGACCAACCAGGGCTACTGGGGCAACAACGGCTACGGCAACGACCCCCGCTTGATGCTCCTGATGGTGCCCCAGAACGGCCCCACCAGCCCGTCGAACGACGCCACCAAGCTGATGATTCGTTTCTTGGAGAACAACATCGGTGTTCCCTCGGTTAACTACAAGCAGGCTTACTACCCCAACCTCTACGCAGGCGCATATGCCGCAGGAGTAGACGCTTACAACCCCCTGTTCACCATGGAAGAGCTCTACTTCATCCAGGCCGAGGCTTACTACTGGATGGGCAACAAGACTATGGCTTGCCAATTGGCCAAGGAGGCTTCCCAGTGGAATATCCAGCGTCACCTCGACCGCTTCCTCGCCGACAAGGGTGCTTACCCCAACTCGAAGTGCGAGGCCAGCGAGAGCCAGAAGACTCAGGAGTCGGACAAGGAGTTCTTCGAGCGATTGGTCACCAACTTCCTCGACAACGAGGCAAGCGGACGTATGAAGCAAGTAACCCAGTCGGGCAACCAGCACTGGTTCTTCAACCCCTCGGAGTACACCCTGAGCGACCTGATGCAACAGAAGTGGATCGCGATGTACATGCAGCCCGAGCAGTGGACTGATATGCGCCGCTACCACTACTCCAACAAGCGTAACGGCTACGGTATCGGCTCGTCCAACGAGATCGTTTACCCCACCCTTCGTCGTCCCTACAACCTCTACGCCGCTTACTGGGTGGATGGCTTGACCGACGCTGAGAAGGAGGCCGCTTGGATGTACCGCTTGAACTACGACCCCGAGTGCGAGGAGAAGTACAACCGTGGCGAGCTTGAGCGCCTGGGTGCTTACAAGAACCACCTGTGGATGCGCGAGCCTATGATTTGGAGCATGCAGCCCGGTCAACGCACCTCGCTTACCGCCGAATAATATTTTATAGAAGTTAGTAGTAGATAGTAGGTTTGTGTAGTAAATTGAAGACGTGCATATCAACCCATTCACTATCTTACCGTATCAAATCTACTAACTACTAAAAACTACCAACTACTAAAAACTCAAAAACGCAACAATGAAAAATCAATATAAAATAGCATTAATGGCGGCCGGGTTGCTTGCCGTGACTTCATGCGCGAAGCACGACCCGATACCCGACCAAATGGAGATTGGCGTAGAGGTGCCTACCTGCTATTGGTCGGTTGGCTCTACTGCCTGCAAGGCCGGTGAGTCGTTCACTTTCACCGGGAAATACTACACGGCCACCGACCGCGTGCCCCATCACAGCGAGGTGTGGTACGCTGTGACCAAGGCCGAGAGCGCGGCAGCCACGGTAAAATTGGCTGGCTCGGCTCTGAGCTATACCAAGACGGTAACGTTGAACGATACCGTGCGCGAGTCGCAGTCGATCGCTGTGTTCTACCACTCCGAGGACTTATGGAACGGCTACGAGTATGAGGTAACCGGCGAGGTTCCCACTTCGTCGACCCTCGGTCCCGTCGACTGGAAAGAGGTCGTAGAATGGGATGAGGACAACTTCAAGCAGTACTATCCCGAGGGCTTCGACACTGAGTTCAAGGCCGAAGTGATCGCCTATTTGACCAACGATTCCACCTACATCAACTCCCTGCGCACGGTTTACATCAACTACGCGTTCACCAACGAGCAGTTCGCCGCCATCAACTCCAAGTATGGCATCTCCTTGCCTACCGATATCGAGAACGATCCCGAGGACCTTGGCAAGGCTATCGAGCAGAAAGGCAACTATTGGTACACCACCACTGAGGCTTCCGACGACAAGATCACCGGCTACTACTACAAGACCGTTGACGCCAATGGCAACACCATTGTAGTGGAGCTGGGCAACGACTCGTCGGTGACCAAGGACGACGACGGCAACTACTGGAAGGGCGAGCAACGCTGCTTCCCGGTTTACGACTCTTGCGCTTGGGTGTTCTGCCGCTATGACGACGACGCCGGCTCGATTGTCAACTCGGTACGTCCCAAGTGGATGGAGGGCTTCAAGGAGCTTCTCACCGTGATCTCCTTCCCGGAGTGGATTTACGATTCCACCAACTCGTTCTACACCGTGGAGTTCTCCCGTTCCTATTCGCTCGACGCGAAGTTCAAGGTTTACGACCGCGATCCCAAGAACGCCGATGCAGCGAGCCGCGTGGGTGTCGCAGCCGATGTGCGCACAATTACCCTTAACTAACGCTTAAAATCAGGTTTTACAATGAAAATGTTCAAAAAATTCGGAGTGGTCCTCTTCGCGGCGTTGGCAATGACGGCGTGCACCGACAAGGATCCCGAAATTCACAATTTCCCCGATCCCGATGTGGACTTTACCTACAACGTGGACGGCGACCAATATGTACTCGACTTCTACGTGGTGTCGACAATCCAGTTCAACAACACATCGTCCAAGACCGGCAGCTTTGTGTGGGACTTCGGCGACGGCACTACCTCCACCGAGACCAACCCCTTGCATAAATACGAGAAGGCTGGCCAGTATCAGGTGACGTTGACCCTCGACGGCGTGGGCTACCGTACCTATCCGTTGATGATTTTCGACATCGTTCCCACGTTGACAATCGCAAGCCAGAGCGATGAAATCATCCAGTTTAACCAGACTGAGGTAGACTTCAACCTTACCCTCCCCAACCCTGAGAACAAGATCGTGCGCTACGTGTGGACGTTCCCCGAAGGCACCACCGACGAGAGCGGTAAGGCGTTGACCACTTTCGAGGGTCTTAGCGACGCCCAGGGTAACATCCAGTACCCCGGCAAGGTGAAGTTCTCCAACATTGGCTCACAGAAGATCACCATCGCCTCCTACTTCGACACCGAGGGCGAGAACCGTCGCCTTGAGGACGCGTTCCTCAACGTGCAGGTAGGTCTGCCCTATGGCGCGCGCACCCTCTACTACGCTGTGAAGGGTGGCAATATTAAGGCTATCAAGGTGGTTGACGAGTCGAGCCTGCCCGCCGGCACCAAGCTTCTCCCTTACGACCTTGGCGTGAAGAGCGGCGCGATGCCCTTCCAGTTGGTTTACGGCCAGCAGGAGGTGAAAGATGAGGATGGCACAATCACCGGATATGAGGATTGGATTTACATCCTTGACGCCGGCAAGCAGTACTACTACGTGAACGACGAGGGCGGCACGCTCGGCGACGGCCAGATCACCGCGATGAAGTCCGACGGCACCGGCGTGAACACCATGATCACCAATGTGGGCCAATACGCCTTCAACGACCCCTTCCAGGGCTTCGTATACAACAAGAAGCTGTATTACACCGACCGTAACCAAGGAATATCCACCATCGATCTTACCACCCGTGGCGCTGTGCAGGGACAGAACGGTAGCTTGCGCGACGACTACTTCTGCACCAACCAGCGTATCCCCTACTACGGCCGCGGTATCTCCTACGGCGCAATCTCCACCGGTCACCTGCGCGACAGCAATGGCGTGTGGTGGTGGGGCAAGAACTACAACGCCTACGGTATCTTCCGCTTCAAAGAGAGTGATATCTACAACACCCAGACCGCTGCTGAGGCTGCCTCCCTGCCTTACGACATTGTTCTCTCGGGCACCAAGATCAAGGCCTTCAACATCGATGAACGCACCAAGAAGCTGTATGTGTGGGTGGTAACCCCCAACCAGGGTTTCTATGTGTTTGACCTTCCCGGTGAGTCGGAAACTCGCGCTGTAGGCGACGCTACCAGCAAGTTCTTGATGGACGCCGATCCTATCAACACCACGGCCGATGAGGGCGTGTTCACCACTCAGTTTGCTGTAGAGCCTTCTACGGGTCGTGTATACTTCGGATTCCGCGCTTCGTCGACCGACACCTCGGGTTACGGTACCGGCATCATGTGCTACAATCCTTATACCAACACGATGCAGCGTTATGGCGAAACCTCCGACGCTATCCTTGGTATCACCTTGAACACCTCTTACACCCAGCTCTTCTAAAAGAGAGGTTTAAGGTTAAAGGTTTAAGGACTGGCTATTTAAATCTTTAAACCATTAAATCTTTAAGGCCAATCAAAAAAAATCGATTACCCGAGTACTCGATTACTCGAGTAATCGAATTTTTATAAAAATGAAATGAAGATGAAAAAATTAATATCAGCAATAATCGCGGGGTCGATAGCGGTGGCCCCGATGGCCGGGCGCGAGATCAAGCGCGAGCAGCGCGGCGTGTGGTGCTCGGCGTTCCTTAGCGAATGGCCGTCGGGCAAAATCAACTCGACATTCCAGGTGACGCAGCAAACCAAGAACCTCACCCGCGAGCTCGACAAGCTGCAGATGTACAATTTCACGTCGGTGAATTTCCACGTGCGCTCGTTCTGCGACGCGATGTACCAGTCGAGCTACGAGCCGTGGTCGAGCTACGTCACCTCGTCGCGCGGCGGCGAGGCGCCGATGATGGATCCGCTGGAGGTGATCGTGCGTGAGTGCCACGAGCGCGGCCTCGAGCTCTACGCGTGGGTCAACCCTTATCGCTATAGCAACTCGTCGAGCTACTACAACAGCGGTTCGGAGCTCGATTACGAGAACTCCCATCCCGATTGGCTCCTGATCAAGGAGGGCTCCCAGATTATCTTGAATCCGGGCTTGCCGGAGGTGCGCCAGCGCATCGTCGACGTGTGCCGCGAGATTATCACCAATTACGATGTCGACGGCCTGATCTTCGACGACTATTTCTACACCTCGGGCACGTCGATGACGCTCGATGCCGACCTCTACAACGCTTACGTGGCCGACGGAGGCACGCTGTCGCAGGCCGACTGGCGCCGCGAGAACGTCAACCAGATGGTGGCCGACGTATACAACATGGTAGCTGAGACCAAGCCCTACATCTCCTTCGGTATCTCCCCCGCGGGGTCGTGCAACCCGCCTGACATCGCCGATTACGGGCTGCCCGCGTCGTCGATGAGCGACTGGCAGTACAACGGCATCTACTCCGACCCGATCAAGTGGCTCTACCGCGGCATCGTGGATTACGTGTCGCCGCAGGTGTACTGGTCGACCAGCGGCTCATTCATCCCCAGCACGCAGTGGTGGTGCAACGCCGTGGAGCATTTCGGCCGCAACATCACCGTGTCGTGCGACGCCAACTTGCTGGGCGACTATCGCTCCGACGAGATGATCCAGGAGCAGCTCGTGGCCCGCGAGGCGCAGATGGCCGACCAATCGGGCCTGATCTTCTTCTCGTGGAAGAAGCTGTCGACCTATTTCGAGAACGTTGACGGAGTCAACCAACCGTTGGGCTACTTCCTCAAGGAGGCTGTTTACCAGTCGAAGGCGCTTGTGCCCACTCGCCCCTGGCGCAACGACTACTCGCCCCGCATGGTGTCCAATGTCACCGTCGTGGACGGAGTGCTGTGGTGGGACGAGTCCACCGACCTCGACCGCTACACCATCTACGCTGTGCCTGAGGAGGTGAGCGACGCTGAGTTTGGTTGCCAGCCGCAGTACCTGGAGGCCATCCGCTACGTCAACAACTTCACCATCCCCGAGGAGAAGGCCACCGGCTACCGCTGGGCTGTGGCCGTCTACGACCGTTACGGCAACGAATACGCGCCGCTCTTCGCCGGTGCCGAAGCTGGCCAGCTCGCCGCTCCGGTGCTGTCGTTGGACGACAACGCTGCTCCCGAGCCCCTGGGACGCCTGTCGTGGGAGTCGGAGGGTACGGCCTTCAAGGTTGAAATCCTCTCCTGCGAGGATGGCGTGAACCCCGGCGACGTGCTCTACTCCCTGGAGACCAACGACAAGTGGATCTCCACGAGCGAGTTTTCGCAGTGGGAGGAGGGCAAGACGTACGCCTGGCGCGTCACGGCCTCGGCCCCCAATAAGCTCAACGCCACCTCGGAGGCTCGCCGCGTGAAGGCCCCGGCTTTCACGATCAGCTCGCCCGTTGATGGCTCTACCACCGTTTCCGAAACCCCCACAATCGCATGGACCAAGGCTATCGACGGTGCCACCTATCGCTTAGAGATCGGCACCACGAGCTCGTTCTCGGTGATGACCCTCGACGAGGAGTATACCACTCCCTCGGTGACCTTCGGCGAGCGCGTGCTCTCCACCGGCACCACCTACTACGCCCGCGTGACAGCCACTTACGGCGAGCACTCGATGACGTCGCCGATCGTGTCGTTCAAGACTGCCGACGTGGAATACACCGAGGCCCCCGTGCTGGTCAACCCGGCCAACGACGGCGACATGATCTTCTCCAACGAGGCCGTCAGCGTGGCCCAGTGGCACGGCATGAGATCGGTGGTAGTGGAGATCTCCGAGAGCTCGAGCTTCCCCAGCCGCAGCGGCACTGTGCGCTCTACGCTCAGCCGCTTCGCCACGTCGACCTCCAATCTTGGCGACCTGAAGATCAACTCGGCCGCGCTGGTTGACGGCCAGACCTACTACGTGCGCGCCCGCGGCTCTTACAGCTACGGCGGCAAGACGTGCTACACGCCGTATTGCGACACCCGCACGCTGGTGTACAACGCGGCGGCCGGCGTGGATAAGGTAGGTGCCGACGTAGATGACGCTGAGGCCGTTTACTACACCCTTCAGGGCATCCCTGTGGCCCATCCTGTGGCGGGCCAGATCTACCTGCGCGTCGCTGGCGGCAAAGCCACCAAGATACGCTATTAGTCCCAGCAAAGCTAATAAAGGAGGAAAGGGGTAAAGGCGCAAGCCCGAGGCCCTTTCCCTCCTTTTTCCATTTCTTCCATTAATCACTTTTCGCTGTCACCGCCCCGGCTCACCCATGGCATTTTTC
>JAJBVP010000065.1 GCA_020859755.1 Bacteroidales bacterium
GGCCGGCCCCCCTAGGCATCCGCGTGATGGCCGTCCAAGGCCGGCCCCCCTAGGCATCCGCGTGATGGCCGTCCAAGGCCGGCCCCCCTAGGCATCCGCGTGATGGCCGTCCAAGGCCGGCCCCCCTAAAACGGCCGCCAAGGCTGCGCGGACGTCGGTGGAAACTAAAAACTAAAAACTAAAAACTAAAAACTAGAAACTAGAAACTGTTGAGCGTGGCATTGACGGCGGCGGGATCGGCGCCGAGAGCGACGGCCTGGCGGGCGTCGGCGCGGGCGTCGTCGTAGAGGTAGAGGCGCTTGTTGACGATGGCGCGCAGCAGGTAGAAGTCGGGCGCGGCCGGGTAGCACTGGATGCCCTGGTTGATGGTCTCGAGGGCCTCGGAAAGCTCGTCGAGGGCGATGAGGTTTTCGGCGAGTCCGGAGAGGTATTCTTCCTCGGGGGCGCAGTCGACCAGCAGGCGGTACTCGCGCGCGGCGTCGCGGTGCTGTCCTCGGGCGGTGTAGAGGGAAGCCCAGGCCAGGTGAGTCGACTCGTCGGCCGGAGCGAGCTGGCGCAGGCGCTCGAAGTGGCCCTGGGCGCGGTCCATGTCGCCGTCGCGGAATGCGATCATCCCCAGGTAGAACTGCGGCTCGGTGAGGGTTGAGTCGCGTTGGGCGAGGGTTGTGTATTGGTCGATGGCGTCCTGCTTGCGGTTGAGGGCCATGAGGGCGCGGGCGCGGGCGAGGCCGAGTGTGGTGGATCCCGGGACGATCATTGCGGCGGAGTCGACGGCGGCGAGAGCGCCCTGTGGGTTGCCGAGTTGCTGGAGGATAACGCCGAGGTTGCTCCACAGCATGGCCGCGGCGGGCGACTGTGGCTCGATGTCGATTGCCTGGCGGAGGGTCGCTGCGGCGGCTCTCAGGTCGCGGGCGGCGATCAAGGAGTCGGCTTGCTCCACGAGGGGGAGCATGCCGGGTGGGAGCATCGGCTCGACATCAGCCGGGGCATCTACGGCGCCCTGGCGGGGGATGGCGTCGGCGAGCTTCTGGGCGGTGGTTAAATCGGAGGCCATGGCTGTGATCGCCATGGCCCCGAATATAACAAAGAGGTATTTTTTCATTTTAGAGGACGCCTTGGGCCATCATGGCGCGGGCCACTTTCATGAAACCGGCGACGTTGGCACCCTTGACGTAGTTGATATAGCCGTCCTTCTCCTTGCCGAAGAGCTCGCACTGGTGGTGGATCTCAGCCATGATCTGCTTGAGCTTGTCGTCGACCTCTTGTGCGCTCCAGGAGAGTTTCTGGGAGTTCTGGGCCATCTCCAGGCCGGAAACCGACACACCGCCGGCGTTGGCAGCCTTGCCGGGGGCGTAGAGGATGCGGGCCTTGAGGAATTCCTTGATAGCCTCGGGGGTTGAGGGCATGTTGGCGCCTTCGCTGACGGCGATGCAGCCTTGGGCGAGGAGGGCGCGAGCGTCGTCGCCGTCGAGCTCGTTCTGGGTTGCTGAGGGCATGGCGATGTCGCATTTTACGAGTTGCCAGGGGCGCTGACCCTCGAAGTATTGGCAGCCGTATTCCTCGGCGAACTCGCGGATGCGGCCGCGGTACTCGTTCTTGAGGCGGAAGATGTAGTCGAGCTGTTCCTGGGTGATGCCGTCGGGCACGTAGATTGTGCCGTCGCTATCGCTCATCGACACTACCTTGGCGCCCAATTGGAGCAATTTCTCGGCGGTGTACTGGGCTACGTTGCCCGAGCCGGAGATGGCCACTTCCTTGTCCTTGATGTCGATGCCCTTGGTGTTGAGCATGTTGAGGAGGAAGTAGACGTTGCCGTAGCCGGTAGCCTCGGGGCGGATGAGAGAGCCGCCAAACTCGCGACCTTTGCCGGTGAATGTGCCGGTGAACTCGCGGGCCATCTTTTTGTACATTCCGTACATGTAGCCCACCTCGCGGCCGCCCACGCCGATATCGCCCGCGGGGACGTCGGTGTCGGCACCGATGTGGCGCCACAATTCTTCCATGAATGCCTGGCAGAAGCGCATCACTTCCATGTCGCTTTTGCCGCGGGGGGAGAAGTCGCTACCGCCTTTGGCGCCGCCCATGGCGAGGGTGGTAAGGGAGTTTTTGAATGTCTGCTCGAATGCGAGGAACTTGAGGATCGATTGGTTGACTGAAGCGTGGAAACGGATGCCGCCTTTGTACGGGCCGATGGCGTTGTTGTGCTGGATGCGGTAGCCCATGTTGTTCTGCACCTTTCCCTTGTCGTCAACCCAGGAGACGCGGAACGAGAAGATGCGATCGGGGATGCAGAGGCGCTCGATAAGGTTTACGCGGTCGAATTCGGGATGCTCGTTGTAAGTATCCTCGATGGTGGTGATGACCTCCTCTACAGCCTGGAGGTATTCGGGTTCGTTGGGGAAGCGGCGCTTAAGGTCGGCCAGTACTTCGGTTGCTTTCATCTTTTGCGATTAAATTTGTTAAGTGAATTTTGATTTTGGGCGCAAATTTACTACTTTTTCGGGGATTCACCTAACAATTTGTCAAAAATAATGCAAAAGGGGGTATAAACCCCTCGGGCCCCGCGGTTTGCCGCGGGGCCCGGTGGCCCTTAGGCTGATGAGGGCCGTCCAAGAGCCGGCCCGCCAAGGCTGGCGCGTGGAGGCTAATACATGGGGGTGAAGGGATTGGATTGCTTTAGGTGGGAGTTGATGCAGCCCGCGAAGTCGGGATAGTCGGTGGTGACGAGCTTGAGGACTGGAGCTCCGGGGTAGAGGTCGAGTGTCTTGAGGTCGATGTAGTAGATGCCGCGGTTGGTCACGAGGTCGAAGTAGTATAGGCGGTCGCGCAGGTTGGCGAAGGAACGCCACTGTGTTGACGACACGTTCTTCTCGGTGGAGACGGTGTACTTGTAGGGGACGGAGACGTTGAAGAGGATGGTGCGGATGATTGTGAGGCCGAGGTCGGCGTCGTTGGTGTGCTCAACGTGTCCCTGGAAGAAGTATCCTCGGGCGTAACGGTCGGGACTCTTGACGGTGCCGGGGAGGAAGTTTTCGCCGCCCACTTTCACCCAGTAGTCGTTGATGGCGTTCATGGCTGGGAAGTCGGGGTCGTTGGTGAGAGCGGGGAGGTCCTGTCCGGTGTATACCTTTACGTCGCCATGGTCAAACTCGAGGACGGCGCAGGCCCCCGTCGGGTCGGTGATGCCCCAATGGAGGGCCGAGACAGTGCCGCCGTCGAAAGTGGCGCCGGAGATGTTGAAGTTGTGCTCGCGCAGCACCTCGACGACCTCGGCGGTGGTTGCGTTCATGTCGAGTAGCCAGCCCACGAACATTGCGAGCGACATGCCGGGGAGTTTGAGGGTCTGCTCGTTGTCGTAGACTGTGCCGCGGCAGAATAGGCCGTTGATCACGAGGCCTTTCTCGTTCATGCCCTCGGTGATGCCTCCGTCGTAGCTGACGGCGTAGACGGCGCCGTATTTGGAGGTCCATTCAATCGATCCGGGGATGTTGTTGCCCAACTTGTGCATGCCGCGGGGATAGACGTAGATGTTGGTGGGGATAGGCGTGGCCCAGTCGAGGGAGCGGCCTACGATGCGTAGCTGGTCGTTGGCAGTGGCGGTGGTGTCGCCTACATATAATATACGGGAGCAGGCCGAGGCCTGGGGTGCGGAGGCGGCGGCGAGAAGTGCGGCGGCCCCGATGAGGATAGATTGTAGCTTCATAGTTGTAGCGAATTTTTTACTTTTACAACAACTGAAGGGGATAGGAGGTTTTAAGGGATTAGTAGATTTAAGGGATTAGTAGATTTAAGGGGTTGGAAGATTTAAGGAATTAGTAGAAATGCAGGCGCCCGCGATGACGTTATCGCGGGCACCTGCTATGAGGGATCCTTTAAACCTTTAAACCTTTAAAGGAGGAGAGGAGGAAAGGATTAAAGGGGTGCTAGAAACTAGAAACTAGAAACCAGAAACTCCCTTAGTATTTGTGTCCCGGGGCTTGCATCTCGGCCGGGGTGATGGGCTGGCGGTCCATGCGGTACCACACGTAGGCGATGTAGGCCACGACGATGGGCACGACGCCCGATACCCATGTCATCACGGTGAGGGTGAACTCGGTGGATGATGAGTTGCGGATGTTGAGTGATGCCTCGGGGTTGAGCAACGAGGGGTAGTAGGGGGTGTTGTTGTAGCCAGCGATGGCGAGCAGGGCGACGACCACGAGGACGGTGCCGAGGCCACTCCACCATATACCGCGCTTCCAACGGGCGTCGAACGCCGAGCGGCCGATGGCGTAGAGCACCATCAGGACGCCGAGGACGAAGCAGATGCCAAACCACCAGAGGTCCAACAGATTCCAGAAATATTTGCCGTAAACCTCGGTTATGGATCCGTCGGGGGCGTATTCCCAGCCATTGTGGAAGAAGATGAGGGCGAGGAATCCCAGGAAGAACACAACGAAGATCAGGCCGTTGATGAGGACGCGACGGCGGTTGAGCGCTGCGAATCGGTCGTCGCCGTCGATGTTGTTGAGGAAGTAGAGGGCGGCTTGGGTGCGCGCGAGGAAGAGGACGGCTACGCCAAGGCACAGGCATCGGAGGGATACAATGGCCTCGAGGCCGTGGGTGGGAGCCCAGGGGGAGATTACGGGAGCTGAGCCGTCGAGGATGTTGCCCTTGGCAACGTCAAATTCGGCTCCGAAGAACATCATAGCCACGGCGACACCGAGAAGGATGCAGCCCACGCAACCGTTGATCAACAGGCAGGCGTCGTAGGTGCGCGTGCCGAAAATGTTGCCGGGCTTGCGGCGGAACTCATAGCTAACGGCTTGAATCACAAAGCTGAAGAGAATCAACATCCATAGCCAGTAGGCACCACCGAAGCTCGTTGAGTAGAACAGGGGGAACGAGGCGAAGAATGCTCCGCCGAAGACGACGAGGGTGGTGAACGTCAATTCCCACTTGCGGCCCAGGGAGTTGACCATCATCGTGCGGTCGATTTCCTCGCGGGTGCACATGAGCATCGATTGACCGCCTTGCACCATGAGCATGAGCACGAGCAGCGCGCCCAGGACGCAGATGAGCAACCACCAGTAATTTTGTAATGCTTCTAAAGTAGTCATAATCAGGTCAATCGTTTAAAATTCATCATTGCTTTTAGTAACCTTGCCGATGTAGCGGAGCATGATGCTTGCCTCGGCGATGAGCATGGCTGTGAACACGGCGGCGAACATCCAGAACGTGGCGATCACCGATCCGCTCTGCACCTCGGAGATGGCGGCGCGCGTGGGCATCAGGTCCTGGATCACCCATGGCTGACGGCCGACCTCGGCGACGATCCAGCCGGCCTCGGAGCAGATCCACACCAGGGCTATCGAGAGGATTCCGAGCCAGCATATCCACTTGTTTTCCAGGGCTGTGGGCTTCCGGTAGGCCGCGAACCACATGCCTACGAGCCACACGAACAAGAATCCGCCAAGAATCACCATCACGCGGAAGAAGTAGAACGTTACGCCCACGGGTGGAACCAGGTCCTTGGGGTCGTCGTAGTAGCCGTAGCCGAAGAAGGGGAAGTCCTTTTTGATGTCGGCTCGGGCGGCGTCCATGGCTGCTGTGTCGCCTTGTGCCATGGCCTCGTCGAAACGTCGCAGGGCCTCGTGGGAGGCTTTGCCGCGGGCGATGCGCTCGGCGTAGCTGATGGTGTTGATCGTGTCGCCGTTGGCGTCGATGGATACGCCGGCGATTAGGTCGTCAATACCGGCCACGAACGACTCGGGGTCGTGGTTGGCCAGGATTGACAATCCCTTGGGGATGTCGACCGAGAAGAGCATCTCAGGCTCGTCGTTGCCCGGCTCCTTCAATGGGTTGAGCACGCCGAAACCCACAAGGCTCTGGCCCTTGGCGCCGTGGTATAGGCCCTCCATGGCGGCGAGTTTCATGGGTTGCACGCGGGCTACGACAACGGCCGAGCCGTCACCAGTCCAGATGGTCAAGAGGATGCCGACGACACCCACCCAGACTGCTACCTTGATGGAACTTACGGCCATTGCCACGTGGCGCTTACGCCACATGAACCAGCAGCTGACCCCGATGACGAATACGCCACCGAGCACCCACCCCGAGAAGACGGTGTGGAAGAATTTGTTGACTGCGACGGGGGAGAATACGACGTCCCAGAACGAGTCCATGACGTTGCGCATCTGAGCGGGGTCGAACTCCATTCCGGCCGGATACTGCATCCAGGAGTTGGCGACGAGAATCCACAGCGCCGAGAGGCACACTCCGAAGGCTGTCAACCAGGTGGCGGCGAGGTGGAACCCCTTGCCCACCTTGTTCCAGCCGAAGAACATTACGGCCACGAAAGTCGACTCGAGGAAGAAGGCGAAGAGGCCCTCGATGGCGAGCGGGGCGCCGAAGATGTCGCCCACGAACCAAGAGTAGTTGCTCCAGTTGGTGCCGAACTCAAATTCGAGGATAATACCCGTAGCGACACCGCAAGCGAAGTTGATGCCGAAGAGGGTCATCCAGAACTTGGTGATGCGTTTCCAGCGCTCGTGGCCGGTCTTGACGTAGATGCTTTCCATGATACCCACGATAAGCGAAAGGCCGATCGTGAGGGGGACGAAAAGCCAATGGTACATGGCCGTTAACGCGAATTGCCATCGCGACCAGTCGACCACAGTCATCAAATCATCCATAATTGTTTTTCTTTGGTTATTTAGAGATTAAATAGTTCAATGCGAGGTGGTTATCGAGGGTGGGAGAGGGATTGGCGCACGGCCTCGGCTCGGGCGTCGTCGTCGGGGTAGTCGCGCTTGAGCACGTCGGGGAAGAATAGGAGCTTGAACACCAACAGGAGCACCGCCACTTTCACCAGTATCAGGATCCATAGCGAGCGCCCGACGGTCATATTCCTGAAACCGTCGTAATAGAAACGCCATACGGCGCTGGCCCCTCGCTTGATACGTTTTAGCATGGCATTACCAGATCTTCGCTCCAAATTTAGGCAACTTTCACCGATTTACCAAAAAATCTTTAATTTTAACGCGCTAGCCACAGCATAAAGAAGCGGTTGTAAACCGAGAGCACGCCGCGGTCGTCAAGTAGAAACTCTTTGTCGATCAACGACTTGATGGCACTTCGGATGGTGCTGGTGGAGGGTAAATCGTATTTCTTGACGATCTCGATGGAGTAGGGGGTGGACATGCGGCCTTCCCGGGCTATGGCGCGCAACACTTTGGTTTGGGATGCCGTAAGTAGCGAGGTATAGGCGAAGAAGTTGTCGTCCTCCTCTTTTAGGATTTTGTCGAGGGTCAATTTGGCAGTGGAAAGGTCGATCACCGCGGCTTTTGTGTCGAACGCTTTGCTCAACCAATATTGGATGTAGTAAGTGTGGCCCTGTACGCTGTCGTAGACAAAATCGAAGGCGTCTGCGGTGATCTCCTTGCCATAAGGCTTGAGCGACTTTTGGGCAAACTCTATGTAACTTTCTCGCGGGATCTCCTTTAGGGAGAGGGTTTGGGTGGATTGATAGAAGGGCCGCTGGGGCATTGTAAACATCTGTTGCATAAGATGTTTCTTGCTCCCGGCGAAGATAAACGATAGCGAGGGGGACTGCTGGATGTAGGAGCGCAAAAGAGCCTCCACCCCTTTTTCGGGATACTCGGCTACCTGCTGAAACTCGTCGATGGCCATGTAGACGCGTTGGCCCGAGGAGTTGAGGTAATGGAAAATATCCTGAAGGGTGCGTTGCTCGTTTTCGGGGGCGATATCGAGGATCAGGGTGGGGGCTCCGGTAAGGCTGTCGGCGCTCAGGACAGGTCGACAATGGCTAAGGGCCGAGACGATGGTGTGCCAAAATCGCTCGGCCTTGGAGTCGAAGGCGCCAAAGACGGCGTTGGCGAGTGTCTGGATGAAATCGTTGAGGCAGCGCGTGTGGAAAATGTCGAGATAAAAGCATTTCACCTCGGGTGATTGATGGGCTACTTGACTGAAGGCGTGGTGAATAAGCCCCGATTTGCCCATTCTTCGTGGGCTGATCAGGGACACGTTTCGGCCGCTACGCAGGGCTTCGATTAGGTCGGTACTCTCGCTCTCGCGGTCACAGAAGTAGCGACTACCCGCGTAGCCTTGGGTGACGAAAGGATTGTCCAATTGCTTCATCGTGGATGGTATTTCCGGCAAAGATAGCGAAAAGCCCCCGATTGCGAAAATTTCGCAACGAAATTTTCGCAATCGGGGGGCCTTACAGGCCGCTGAGGGCAGCGGCGGTCCCAGGGAGGGCTGGCGCACTGTATGGCCGTCCAAGGCCGGCCCCCCTAGTTAGAAGAGCCAGTTGATGCCGAAGTTGATTTGGGCGTTGGAGGAGAGGGGGACGCCTTGCTTGCAGAGCTTGCCCATGGTGTGGTCCATGCCGGCGAACATGTTGAAGGCGCCGGCGTGGAGGTTGACGAGCCAGCCGAAGGAGCAGCCGAATGTGCCGGCGGCGAAGTTGATGCCGCCGTCAATCACCTTGGCGGGGGCGATGTTGGCCGAGAGACGGAAGTCGGTCCACGAGAAGGCCCCTTGGATACGGGTTGTGTTCAACAGGCCGAATTTAAGGGCTTTGTACATGGGCAGCGTGTACTCTACGCCCACGTTCATCGTGGCGCCGAGGGCGCGGGTCTGGCCACCGAGGTCGCCGTTGTCCTCAAGCTCGTAGAGGGCCGTGAAGTCGTCCTTTACGCGGTCCCACTCGTTGTCGAATCCGTTGGGCATGTCCTCGTCGGCATTGAAGGTGTAGTCGTTGGTGACGAACTCTTTGACGCCGTTGGTCGATGCCTCGACGTTGTTGCTCCAGTGGATGAAACCGAGGTCGAGCATGGCGAAGGAGAATTTCCAGTCGGGGAGCGCCTCGGGGGAGTAGACGACGCCGAGATCCCAAGCCAAGCCGAATCCGTTTACGCCGGTGTTGTCGACATCCATGCCGTCGACGTAGGTGCGGTCGTAGTCCTCGTCGTATTTGGTCTTGTAGGTGAAGCCTTTGATATTGGCGTTCATGTGGCCGTCGGCGATGATGTGCCATCCGTCGGGGGCGAGGTTGAGTCGGGCGTTGTTCATGCGGGCGTCAACGTTGGCACCGCCGATGAGGAATTTCATGGCCGCGCCTACACGCCATTCCTTGGTGATGTCGCGGGAGTGGTTGAATGCCAGCTCGGCGTAGGCGGTGCCGAACGCGCGGATGTCGGTGATGTCGTATTCCTGGTTGGATACGCCTTCCTTCATGAGGGAGAAGAGGGATTTGGGCACCTTGACGCCGAGGCTGGCGCGGGCATTGACGGCGACGGTGTTGTATCCGCCCCAAGCCTTGAAGCCGCCGGCGAGGACTGTGATTTTGATGTCGGAGCCTACGCGGTTGTTGTCATTAAGGTTGTTCATCACGGTAGCGGCCGAGATGTTGGGGTTGAGGAATGTGGTAGTCTTTCCGTTGACGTTGTAGAAGACGTCGTTGAGGCCGATGTTGCCGTTGAGGGCGACGTTGAGATTGCCCAAGCCGGGGGTGGCGACGAAGTTTTTGTCGAGGCCGAAGGCGGGGTTAAGATCGAAGCGGTAGGTGTAATTGTCGACGAAGTAGCCTGAGCGGGTGTTTTGGGCTGTGGCTGATATTGCGAGCAGCGCTACTGAGGCTGCGATGAGTTGCTTTTTCATTGTGGTAGAAAGGTTTAGCCTATATTATTCACACCATAACATTTAGGGCATAAAAAAAGAACGCTC
>JAJBVP010000105.1 GCA_020859755.1 Bacteroidales bacterium
CGTCCCCAAAGACCACCCCAGTTCGACATATTCCAATTTTTGTCATGTAGTTAATCTGCATTTATAACACGCGAGCCGAAATTTTGTGCTTGGGAAGATACGGAAAGAGCCGTCACCTTTGTAGGCGACGGCCCTTTTTACGGTAAATAAGCGATTAGAGGAGGCCCTCGATGCGCTTAAGGTTGGTCTCGTCGTTGAGGTTGTAGTAAACGTTCTTGAGGTAGCGGAGGGCGTCGCTCATGTTGTCGGGGTCGAGCTGATAAGCCTCCTCAAGGTGCTGAGCGGCTTCCTTGAAAAGGGGGTCGATTTTGTCGGCGCGCACCTTGTTGTACTCGGCTTGGCTGAGGTTGGCGCTCTCGTCACCGATTGCGTAAGCTTGCTCGCAAAGCTTGCGGCCGTAGTTGTACTGGGCGTTGGCCAGGGCGGCGTCCTTCTCGATGGCTTGCTTGTAGTACTTGATGGCGGTGTCGTTGTCCTTCTGCGACTCGTAAAGGATGCCCATGATGTTGTAGAGCTGGGCGTTGTCGGGATCGGCCTGGAGGGCCTCCTCGAGCATCTTTTTGGCCTCGTCGTACTGCTCTTTCTCAATCTTGCCGTTGATCATGAGCTGAAGGTACTTGGGATCCTCCTTGCCGTAGAGCTTGTAACCCTCCTCGGCGAATTTCTGGAGCTGGTCGCCGTCCTTGAGCTGATAGGCGATGGAGATGCCGTAGTCGTAGAGTTGCTTCTTGTTGTAGCCCATGCTCTGAGCTTTCTCCATGGTCTTGAGGGCCAGGGGCAGGTCGTCCATCTGCCAAGCGGCGAGGGCCTGGTTGTAAACGATCTCAGAAACGATAGTGTCGGCGGGTGCAGCGGGAGCCTCCTTACCGAGGTACTGGTTGTTGGGGATAGCTACCCATACGTCCCAAGCCTGGTAAGCCTTGGGGTAATCCTTGGCTTCCCAAGCGATGACAGCGGCCTGGTTGAAGTCGTTGTAGTGACTGGCGATGGTTTTGGCCATCTCCTTGGTGTATTTTGTCTTCACCTTTCCCTTGGCGTCGGTCACCTGGTCGAGGGGGAATGCGGTGTTGTAGTACTCGTAACCTTTGAGGATAGCGTCGGCGAGCTGAGAGCCGTCAACGTCCTGACCAAGGGATTTTTTGGCGAAAAGGTTGTCGTAGAAGTCGAAACCGGTCTTGCCGGCTACGTACCAAGTGATAGCTTCACCTTTCGACTCTTCGTTTTCGAGGGCCGGGGCGATTTGGGTCAACGCTGCGGCGTAGTCGGGGTTACCGCCTTTAATAGCGGCTTGGACATCCTTCACCACGCTCATCTGGGCCGACATGCTGCCGGCGGCGACAAGGCACAGGCCTAAGATAGCTGTCTTTTTCATACGGTTGAAAATTATGGATATTGGTAATAGTTTTCTAGCTTTTTAATCCTTTAATCTTTAAAGGAGGAAAGGAGGAAAGGAGGGAAAATCTGGCTATTGCTCGGGGCTTTCCTCGGTGAAATCCTCTTCGTCGATTTCCTCGGCTTCAACATCTTCAACGTCGACATCGGCGCTGAGGTTCAGTTCCTCGAGCTCTTCGCCCTCCTGGATGGCTTCAACCTCCTCTTCGGGATCGGAGTCGACGCAGCACACCGAAGCGATGGTGTCGCCACGCTTGTCAAGGTTGATGATGCGCACGCCTTGGGTGGCTCGACCCATCACGCGCACGTCGGAAACGTGGATACGGAGGGTGATACCGGAGCGATTGATGATCACGAGGTCGTTTTCGTCGTTGACACTCAGGATGGCCACCAAGCGACCGGTTTTATCGGTGACGTTCATGGTCTTGACACCCTTGCCACCGCGATTGGTAATGCGGTAGGCGTCGAGCTCGGTGCGTTTGCCGAAGCCGTTCTCGGAGAGTACCATTACGGTGTTCTCGGTGTTGTGAGGCATGCATATCATGCCTACCACTTCGTCGTCGCCGCTGTCGAGCTTCATGCCTCGCACGCCGGTGGACATACGTCCCATGGCTCTTACCTTGCTTTCGTGGAAGCGAATGGCGCGGCCATTGCGGTTGGCCATTAGGATATCCGAGTCGCCGTCGGTAAGTTCTACCTGGAGGAGCTGGTCGTCATCACGGATAACGATGGCGTTGACACCAGCGGTGCGTGGGCGGGAGTAGGCCTCGAGTGAAGTTTTCTTGATCACGCCGTTCTTGGTGCAGAAGATGAGGTTGTGGCTATTGACGTATTCCTTGTCGTTCAAGCCCTTGATACGGATGAAGGCGCGCACCTGGTCGCCTGCCTCGATGTTGAGGAGGTTTTGGATGGCGCGTCCCTTGGTGTTCTTTGCGCCCTCGGGGATGTCGTAAACCTTGAGCCAGTAGCAGCGTCCGCGTTGGGTGAAGAAGAGCATATAGGAGTGCATCGAGGCGGTGTAGATATGCTCGATGAAGTCCTCGTCGCGCGAGTCGGCACCTTTGGCGCCAACGCCCCCGCGGCCTTGCGCGCGGAAGTCGCTAAGCGGGGTACGCTTGATGTAGCCAAGATGGGAGATGGTGATGATCATCTCGTCGTCGGCGTAGAAATCTTCGGCGTTGAAGTCGCCGGCCATATAGTCAATGTCGGTCTTTCGGGCGTCGCCGAATTGAGTCTTTACATCTTGAAGCTCGGTTTTGATAAGTTCGCGGCACACATGGTCGTCATTCAGGATGAGCTGCAAGCGCTCGATTTCGGCCATCACGGCGTCGTAGTCGCCCTGAAGTTTCTCCTGATCGAGTTTCTGGAGCTGCTTTAGGCGCATGTCGAGGATGGCTCGGCACTGGGCATCGCTCAGGCCGAACCGCTCGCCCAATCGCTGCTTCGACTCGTCGTCGTTCTCCGAAGAGCGGATGATTGCGATTACCTCGTCGATATTCTTGGAAGCGATAATCAAGCCTTCAAGGATGTGGGCTCGCTCCTGGGCTTTGCGCAGCTCGTATTGCGTACGGCGCGTCACAACGTCATGGCGATGCTCGATGAAGTGCTGAAGGAGTTCCTTGAGATTCAGTGTCTTGGGACGACCGTGCACCAGAGCGACGTTGTTCACCGAGAACGACGATTGCATCTGGGTCATCTTGTAGAGCTTGTTGAGAACGACGTTGGCGTTGGCGTCGGCGCGGATCTTGATGACGATGCGCATGCCCTTGTAGTCGCTCTCGTCGTTGAGGTCGGCGATGCCCTCGAGTTTTTTCTCGTTCACCAGGTTGGCGATGTCCTTGATAAGCTCGGCCTTGTTGACGTTATATGGGATCTCGTGCACCACGATCACGTCATGGTCTTTTTCATGCTCAATTTCAGCCTTGGCGCGGATCACGATACGGCCGCGACCGGTGTTGAAGGCCTCTTTGACTCCCGAGTAGCCATAAATGGTGCCACCGGTGGGGAAATCGGGAGCCGGGATATATTTAATAAGGTCGTCGATAGTCAGATCGGGATTGTCGATCAAAGCGATCGATGCGTCGATTGCCTCCGAGAGGTTGTGAGGAGGCATATTTGTGGCCATACCCACGGCGATACCCGACGCGCCGTTCACCAGCAAATTGGGGAAACGAGTGGGAAGCACAGTGGGCTCGGGACGGGTGTTATCGTAGTTCATCTGAAAATCAACGGTTTCCGAACCGATATCACGCAACATCTCCTCTCCCAGCTTGTCCAAGCGCACCTCAGTGTAACGCATGGCCGCGGGGGAGTCACCGTCGATCGAGCCAAAGTTGCCGTGGCCGTCCACGAGCTTGTAGCGCATAGCCCAATCCTGGGCCAGTCGCACAACAGTGCCGTAGATCGACGAGTCGCCGTGGGGGTGATACTTACCCATCACCTCGCCCACGCAATTGGCCGATTTCTTGTGAGGTTTGTTGGAGGTATTGCCCATCTCGTTCATGCCGAACAGCACGCGACGATGTACCGGCTTGAGGCCGTCGCGCACGTCGGGCAACGCGCGCGATACGATCACCGACATCGAATAATCGATGTAGGCGGTCTTCATCTCGCTCTCAATATTGATTTTCGTTATTCGCTCTTGATCAAGCATACTTCTGTAAAACAGTGTTAATTAACTAATTACCTTTCCCTTCGCAAAACCGCCCAGGCGGCCTTGTCTCATACGGTAAAATATCATACAAAGGTAGCCTTTTTTTTGCTCACGACAAAATTTTTCACCACCGATTCCCACAGTTTTCGCCCTATCGGCCAGCTACTGATTTCGGAACCTGGCCAAAGTGATGGCCGTCGCTGTGGCCACATTGAGCGACTCTACAGCTTCCGCGTCAGCGGGATATGGGGGGATATACAACCGATCGCTCACCAATCTGGCGACCCCTTCCGACACTCCATTGCCCTCGTTGCCCATCACGATCACTCCCGACCGCGTCAACGGCGTGTGAAACAAGTCCTTGCCGTCCAAGAACGTGCCATAGACCGGCTCCCCTATCCTCGGTAGCGTCTCCTCAAGGTCGCAATATTGCACGTTTACCCTCCCCAAGGCTCCCATAGTCGATTGCACCACCTTCGGGCTGTACACGTCGGCACACCCCTTGGAACACAGCAATGTCTCCACGCCAAACCACGAGCAAAGCCTCACAATCGTCCCCACATTGCCGGGATCCTGCACCGTGTCGAGCGCCACTGTCAACTTCCCTTTCAGGTTCTCCACGTCAAGAGCTTTTACGGGTATCTCAAGCACCGCCAAAACGCCTTGCGGCGCCTTCTGCTGCGACATTCGCTCCAAATCCCTTGCCGACACCCGAGTCGGTTCCACGCCAAGCGACAAGGCCGAATGAGCCCGTAACCAATCATCGGTCGCCAACAGATAGCGGCAACCGAACAAGGGCAAAGCCTCCAGGACACACCGCGTACCCTCGGCCAAAAACAAGCCGCTCTCCCGTCGCGACTTGGCTTGGCCAAGCGATCCCACGAGTTTTTTCTCGGCATTCGTCAACTGTTGCATACCGCGAAGTTACTGAAAAACGTCCACATCCCATATGTCATATTCCCCAAAATTTGCTCAACTGAGCAAAAATGCCTAACTTCGCGTCACTTTCCGCTGGAGAGCAAGCGACCATGGCCCGATGGCACCACACGGGCCGAAATCTGTGGTAGCGACTAATGTGTGTGCTGAAATCAGTGGAAACTACAAATAAGGTCGGTCCGGTAGCTCAGCTGGATAGAGCATCTGCCTTCTAAGCAGACGGTCCCGCGTTCGAGTCGCGGCCGGATCACCCACTTAAGTGGCAGCGGATTGAAAGGATTCTCCCCTTTCAATCCGCTGCCTTTGTCGCTATATACACCAGGGGGCTTTAGGGGGGCCTTAGGGGGGACGGCCTTGGACGGCCGTATATTGCGGGGTATAGATGGCCGTCCAAGGCCGGCCCCCCTAAAGCCCTGAAGGCCTATGATGGCCGTCCAAGGCCGGCCCCCCTAAGGCATCCGCGTGAAGGCCGTCCAAGGGCGGCCCCCCTAAAGCCCTGATGGCCGTCCAAGGCCGGCCCCCCGAAGGCCACCCTAAGGCCACCCTAAAGGGACATGAGGGTTGGCTATTGGGGGTGGGAGAGGTGCTGGGTGAAGCGGATGGAGGTGATGGCGAGGAGGTCGAGGGACTGGAGGGGGATGTAGGCGAGGATGTCGGTGTCGGCGTGGTCGATGTTGTGGCGGTAAACGGCGGGCGACAGGGAGTCCTGGAGGTACTTTAGGATGGTGTTGCGGTCGTTGAGATTGAAGAGGCGTTTTCGTTGTTCCATGCCCATTGCGGGGTGGCTGCAACGTAGATAGGCGCGAATCTGTGGGATGTCGATGGATGTGAGGGAGATGAGAAGGAATCCGTCCCAGTAGAAGTAGAGGTGTTGGGGCTTTTGGGGATGGAAGAGGGCGAGGGTGCCGTTGGTTTGTGATGAGAGAGCCGCGAAGTAACCGCGTAGCAACATGAGGTGGTCGTTGAAGTCGTCGACGGCTTCGTTGTCGCCTATCACAACCACTTTATTGGCGAGCAGGTGGAATTTGTCGAGGTTGAGATTGTCCAGGATCATGTTGTAAAGGCGCTCGTAGACATGGATGATCTGGAGGGCGGTGATAATGAGGTCGTATTCGGCGTCGTTGGGCTGCTTGGCCTGCACTGATGAGGTAGTTTCCATCAGGGAGTTGAAGAAATCAGTGTTAAGCTGGCGTGTTTCAGCGCAGAGGACGTTGTCGATACGAGAATTGAGGGAGGGGGCAATTGTTTCAAGGTTTTGAGAGAGTTGACGGAAACGCTCGTTGATGGATCGTGCGAGATTGATGAATTGTCGCAAGTCGGCCATGAACTGCTCGGTGTTGCCCTCGTTGTCGGCCTGTTTGATTTGATCGATCAGGTGGTTGGCGTGACGGCGGAGGTGTCCGATTGTTCCATCGGTGGGTGGAGTTGATCGGAAACGGGTGTATTCGGGATTGTCGTGGAGGAGTGAAAGGATGTGTTTAGCGGCGTGGTATCCTGGGCTGCTCTTGTGGTGGGAAAGCTCGTTTTCAGAGGCCTCTCGTTGTCGCTTGAACCACACCAAGAGGGTGATAGCGATAACGAGGAGGGAGCCTACGGTTGCGACCAAGACGAGCCACCAGTTGACGTAACGAGGCTGTAGCGAGTGTCCATCAACCAACGACAACCGGCTGTATTTCACCAGGTTGTTGTCGATGAGGGCTATTTTCTGATAGCAGGGGTTGTACTGTAGGGATTGGGTGAGGAGTGAGTCGTTTTGGATTGTGAAACTGCGAAGTGCGGCCTGGTCGAGCACGTAGAGGGTAGAGTCGGCCAGGGCGATGTGGAATGGGGGGGTATTCGCAAGGGATGTGAGCCAGGCGGGTGAGAGTCAAGTCGTCGGGTTGGAAGCGCCATAGGAAAACGGCGTTGTTGGTGCGCGCGGCCAGGCGGTTGGTGGATTGGTTGTAGGCAAGTTGGCGTACGTCCTGGATACCACTGAGGAGATGCTGATAAGCGGTGTCGCCGATAAGGAATATGCCTTGGCTGAGAGTGCCTGCGAAGGGGTAGTCGATGGTTGTGAAATAGGGGTTGATGTAATCTTGGCGTGATGTGGCTGGAGGGAGGGTGGTTAAACGCTTGTCTTTGAGGCTGAGGACGTGCATTTGGTTTCGGCCGCCGATCAGGAAACGGTTGTCGTGGAAGGCGAGGCAGTTGAACTCCTCGTCGCCGTTGTCCAAGTCGTGTTGGGGGATGCTGTCGATTATCTGTGGGCTGAGTGGGATTGGGTTGAATCGGTAATGCGGGGCGATTCGGTAGAGGGCGTGTTCGTCGATATAATATATGTCGTCGTCAAAGACGATAGCGTCCCTCACCTCGGTAAGTGAGTTGAGGGAATGGAGGAACTCGGGGGGTTGTCCGGGGTGGTATTCGTATAGGCCGGAGCAGTTGGCGAGATACATGCGTCCGGGCCCAGGGGCGTCTAAGTGTAGAGGGGAGTAGAAGTGGGATTTGAGTAGTCGCAGGTTTGGGATTTTGATGCTGCGCAGGCGGTAGTCGGAGATGTAATATAGAGTGGAGTCGAGGCGTTGCGTTTTTGAGCCGTGACCTGGGGCGAGATTTAGACGGTGACGTGGGTTGCTTGGGCGGTCGATAGCGATTTCGCCGCGAGGGAAACAGAAGATAGAATCGGCGGAGGAGATCCAGGGGGTGTTTTGGACGTAGTGGTGAGTGGGGACGAGGTTGTGGTCGAATTCCCAGCACAGGTCGTCGGTGGCGACGGTCAAACGGTCGTCCTGGCGGGTGATTTCGATGATTGGGAATTGAGTTGTGTTGTCGCGATGGTGACGGAGAGCTTCGACGAACGGGATTCGGAGGATGGAGTCGGGCTGGTGGAGTTGGGCCAGTGTAGTGTAAAGGAGTCCGTTTGTGGTGCCGATAAGTATTGTGTCGGGGGAGAGGTGCCGCATCGAGTAAGCCGAGTAGTTGGAGCCTTTGAATGGTGGCATAACGGAGTCTTGCTCGAGCAGGACGCTTTTGGAGGGAGTGAGGGGTGCGTCAAGATGGGCGTCGGGGTATTCGACATATGTTACACCGTGGTCGCGTTTAGAAACGAGGAAAGCGTTATCGTCGACAGGTATGATGCAGTAGGTGCGAGTGTCGGCGAGGGAGGATGGGAGAAGGAACGTGTTGGAGTGTCCGCTTTCGGGATTGTACCTGATGAAGCGAGCGTTGTTCATTCCCAGAAGCAGGTGGCCGTTTCCGTCGGAGTTGACGGATGTGACGCTTCCGGGGAAAGTGTAACTTTTGATGATAGTCTGCTGGTCGCAGACCGTGTGGTCGTGTCGGGCGCAAGCGGCCATAAGGCATGCCGTAATGATGGCGATACCCAATTGTAGAGGTGCTTTTCGGGGGTGTGTTTTCCAAAAACACCTGGTGAACGCAATGTAAAACACCGTTTTTTTCATGTTACTTTTGTGGTGAATTTTCATAGAGGGTTATGTGAGTGCCAAGGTACGAATAAAAATCGGCATTGGCAACGACTTATGTTGTATAACATAATTTTTTTCTGTGAGAAAAATTCACCGAAGAAATTGACCCGAAGGAATTGACCCGAAGGAATTCGCCTTTATCTTGGATAGTGTTCTGTAAAAGTTTGACAATGTTAAAATCAACACAAAGTGACGCACCAAAGAAATCCCTAATACTACTGTTTTAAAACACACGTTAGGGAGGGTGAGGCCGCCGAAAGGTGGCCTCGCCCATTTTTTTAAAGGAGGAAAGGAGTAAAGGAATAAAGAGGCAGGAAGGGGCAGGGGAGATGGGAGAATTTTTGTAACTTTGCGGGCGATATGAAAGCGGTTTTTCTCTCGATTTTTGCGATGTCAGTGCTGGGCTTGGTTGCTCAGCCGCGGGTGAAGTGGGTCAACACGAGGGCCGATATCGGGATAATCCGTGAGGCGGACGGCCCGGTGACGGTGCCGTTCCGGGTGGTGAATCTGGGCCCGGGGGAGGCTTCGGTGACAGATACCCGAGGAGCGTGCGCATGCACCATGGCTGTAGCCCAAAAGGGGGCGATCGCCAAGGGTGACACGACGACGGTGAACGTGACATTTAACCCGCGCAACTTCTTGGGATTCATCGAGAAGAAGGTGCACGCGACGGTGTACGGGGAGCCCAACAATGCGACGCTGGTGATTCAGGGTTACGTGATTGCGAAGGATTCGACGATAATGCGGAAATATCCCTACCACGCCGCGGGGGCGTTATGGCTCAAGAGCGACACGATAGATTTCGGGACGTTGGGGGTGGATGGGCAGCGGACGGTGTATCTTGATGCGTACAACGCGTCGCTGGAGCCGATTAGGTTGACGTTCCCGACGCTGCCCGCTGGGATAGAGGCGCCGGAGGGGGTGTTGCCGGCTGCCCAGGCGCTGGCGTTTCCGGTGAAGATTGTGGCACGGAAGGGGATGACTGGGGGGACGCTGGAGGTGGCACCTGGGGTGAAGGTGGCGTATCGGGTGAAAGTGGAATAGGGGCTGTCGTTGGCCACCGCGGCAAACCGCGGGGCACCGTGGCTTGCTTATGGAAGGCGCCTGCGGCGCGCTCTCTCCGCGATGGAACCGCGGGGCACCGTGGCTTGCTGTAATCTGCAAATAAAATTTCATAAGTTTTCGGTAAATAAGATTTCGGCAGT
>JAJBVP010000289.1 GCA_020859755.1 Bacteroidales bacterium
TAGTTTTTAGTTTTTAGTTTTTAGTTGTTAGTTGTTAGTTGTTAGTTGTTAGTTGAGGGCGCTATCGCTACAATCAACCTTCCGGCGACAAAGCTATTCTACTAAATCACTAATCACTAATACTTAATACTTTAATTCTTGCCCTGGTGGACAAATTTGTCTGCTTGCAACCACCCAAAAAAATGCTAAATATGAATTACCTTTTCACATCAGAATCAGTATCGGAGGGGCATCCTGATAAGGTTGCCGACCAGATTTCCGATGCCGTTTTGGACGAATTTTTGGCTTTCGACCCGCAGTCGAAAGTTGCTTGCGAAACGTTGGTGACCACGGGACAAGTGGTGGTTGCCGGCGAGGTGAAAAGCGAGGCTTACATCGACTTGATGGACGTGACACGTCGCGTGATCTCGCGGATCGGCTACAACCGCTCGGAGTTGAAATTCGACGCCGAGGCTTGTGGGGTACTTTCGGCCCTGCACGAGCAGAGCCCTGACATCAACCGCGGCGTGGAACGTGAAAACGATGCCGACCAAGGCGCGGGCGACCAGGGAATGATGTTCGGCTACGCCTGCGACGAAACCCCCACTTACATGCCGCTTTCGTTAGCCCTGAGCCACGAGTTGCTCAAGGAACTTTCGCGCATCCGTCGCGAGGGTGTCGATATGACATACCTTCGTCCCGACTCCAAAAGCCAAGTAACCGTCGAATACGGCGAGGACGGCCGTCCGGCCCGAATCCACACCATTGTAATCTCCACCCAGCACGACGAGTTTATCCACGCCGACGACATCCTCTCGCAAGAGGAGGCCGACCGCAAGATGCTCGAGGTGATCTCTCGCGACGTGCGCGAGCAACTGTTGCCCCGTGTCATCTCCCGTTTGCCCAAGGATGTGCAGGCGCTTTTCGACGACAAGCTCATCCTCCACGTCAACCCCACGGGAAAATTTGTCATCGGCGGCCCACACGGCGACACGGGCCTAACGGGTCGCAAGATTATCGTTGACACCTATGGTGGCCACGGCGCACACGGGGGCGGAGCATTTTCGGGCAAAGATCCTTCCAAGGTTGACCGCTCGGCAGCCTATGCCGCGCGTCATATCGCCAAAAACCTGGTAGCGGCCGGCGTGGCCCGCAAGGCTCTCGTGCAGGTTGCTTATGCCATCGGCGTTGCCAAGCCCGTGAGCATCAGCGTCAACACCTACGACACGGCGCTGATCGACAAGAGCGACGCCGAGATCTCGCAGGTGGTAGCCGAGTTCTTCGACATGCGCCCCAAGGCCATCGAGGAGCGTCTGGGACTGCGCGCGCCTATCTACTCCGAGACCGCCACTTACGGCCATGTGGGACGCACGCCTCGTACCGTCACCAAAACCTTCGTGAGCAAATACGAGGGTACCAAGACCATCACCGTCGACCTCTTCAACTGGGAGAAGCTCGACATGGTAGAGCCGATTCGCAAGGCTTTCGGAATCTAAATAAGAGTTTTAAGGAATTAGAAGTTTTAAGGGATTAGTAGAAGTTGTAAGATGTGCTATGGATATTTTCTAAAATCCAAGCCGAATGATGGCTTACAAGTACTTTCTCAAAAACTTCTATTTCCTTAAAACTTCTAATCCCTTAAAACTTTTTTACAGTCCCCGCGGTTAATATTGTGTTCAACTAATTACGAGAGATTCATCACCCCAGAGTGAAAGGACGCGGGTTACATATAGCGATCAAGACGCTGGCCTGGACAGTGGCGACGGTGCTACTGTTGGTGGTCGGTGCCTTGATTGCTGTTTATCAGCCCTGGGTACAGCACGCTGGAGTCAAGATGCTCCTCCACGCGTTCAGCAATCCTCCCGAGCGGGAGATGACCGTCAAGGGGTTCCATATCGCAGTGCCTTTGCGGCTGGAAGTCGACTCGCTCACCGTTGTGGAATATGGCGACACGATGCTGTCGGTGCCACGACTGCGCACGTCGGTTGAAGTGCTCCCCCTGTTTGCATTGCGTTTCAATTTGGCCCGCACCGAGTTGCAAGGGGGCATTTTCGGGCTGGGCACACGCGACTCTACCCTCTACCTGCGCGCCAAGCGATTGGATCTCGACCTGCGCGACGTCTCCGTGGGGCTTCTCTCGGAAAGCGTTGACGTGGGGAGCGCCACGCTCAAGCGCGGGCAGATGTGGTTAGACATGCTCAACGACACTACCTCCACCCCGGTTGATACCACCGCCGAGGAGACCCGATGGCACATCAGCGTGAAGCGCCTGGCTCTCGACGATGTGACCTATCGCATGAGCATGGAGAAAACAATCGACTCGCTGGGCGTGACCATCCCCAAGGGGCGTGTCTACAATGCCGACATCGACATCGGGCGACGGCGCATCACCGCCTCAGGCCTCACCCTCGACGACATCGCGGCCGTGTTCCTATCGCCGGCTGTGCCTTACGACTTGCCTGTGAAAGAGCCTGAGGTGCCCTACGACACCACGACGTGGGTGGTGATGGCCGACTCGGTGAGGCTGCGCAATTCCACAGCCCTCTACGCTGTAACGGGAGCCAAGCCCACCGAGGGTTTCGACCCTTCCTACATCCAGGCTACCGACATCAACATCACCGTCGACTCGTTCTACAACCGAGGCGCCAATATCCGCGTGCCCGTTACCGACTTGCGAGCCAAGGAGCGATGCGGCGTGTCGCTGCAGGCCTCGGGTGTGTTCTCGATGGACGACTACCTGATGCGCGCCCAGAATTTCACCATCTCCACAATCTTTTCCACACTCAAGCTCGACGCGTGGATGGGGGTAGGGGAGATGACCGCCTCAACACCCCAAGCGCTGGGAGTGGACCTGCAGGGTACACTCGGGTTTAACGACATCGACCTGCTGTTGCCGTCAATGAAGCCGATGCTCGACCAGTTGCCGCGCTACCACGACCTCGTGCTCGGGGTAAACGCCCAGGGCACTACCCAGAAATTGACTGTAAAGGAAGTGTCGGCCGAACTACCAGGTCACGCCAGCATATCGCTTGCCGGAACGTGTCAAAACTTGCTTGACCCCGACCAGCTGATGGCCGACCTCGACATTGACGGCCAGATTATAGACTTGGATTTCGTAAAGCCCACTCTGCTCGAGGCGCGACAAAGCGAGGAGATCAACATCCCTGCGATGTCGCTAACGGGCCACGCTACCGTCAATCAAGGTGCCTATTCCGCTACCCTTCAGGCTGATACAGCCGATGGGCGGGTGGCAATCGATGGTTTCTTCAACGGATTGGCCGAGGAATATCGCGCCGAGGTAAATCTCGACCACTTCCCCGTCAACTCGATCTTGCCCAAGATGGGAATCGGCTCCGTCACGGCCAAGGTAAGCGCCGCTGGGCATGGTTTCGATGTGATGAGTCCCGGCACGGCGATCGACGCCCAATTTGCCATCAATTCAATTGAAATCAACCGCCAAATCCTCACCGACCTCACCGGGTGGGCCAAATTACACGATTGCATGGCTGAATTGGGGCTTAACTCGCTGAACGACAACGCCGATTTTGACCTCACCGCACAAGCCACTATCGCCAACGATATCATCAACTTTACCCTCGATGGCGACATCCACGAGCTTAATCTACATGCTATGGGTTTGACGCCCGATACTATGCGAGGGTCGACATCGTTCTCGGGACAAGGATCGGTAAACTCCTCATTTTCTGAGATTAACGCAATGGTGCACTTTGACGATCTGGATTGGGAAATGCCAGGGTTGGGCATCAACACCACCGACTTGATCGCCACCGTTAACGCCGATTCCACCCTTCATGCCGTCATCGACAACCTCGACCTGCATGCCGATTTCTCCGCTCCATGCTCCATCGACTCGCTGATGGCCCGATTGGACAAAGTGGGCACGCTGGTTGCAAGCGATATCGCTCGCCGATTTGTGGATATCGACTCGCTTCAGAAAACTCTCCCGCCGTTCCGAATCAATCTCAACGCCGGTAGCGACAACGTGTTGGCTAATATCTTGTCGTCCAACGACATATTCTACCAAAATATCGCGTTTACGGCCGACAACGACTCGGCGTTGCACGCCTCGGGCAACGTGAACGGTTTCCGAACGGGCACTACCCGCCTCGACTCCATCGCCTTCAACCTCGACCAGCGCGGCAACTCGTTGATTTACAACCTCAACG
This sequence comes from Bacteroidales bacterium, assembly GCA_020859755.1. Lineage (GTDB taxonomy): Bacteria > Bacteroidota > Bacteroidia > Bacteroidales > Muribaculaceae > JAJPXC01. The sequence continues at coordinate 4,167 of JAJBVP010000289.1, forward strand.
TTAACAATCTACCGGGCACAATGGATGAATGGGCACATGTCAACCTCAAGGGCTATCTTTCCGGTAGCAAATTGCAAGCCGTTCTCAATCAGCGAAATATCCAAGGAGAGACGGGGTTCAAGACGGGAGTCGTTGTGGCGCTCGAGGATTCGGTGGCTAGCGTGAAGTTTGCGCCCTACAACCCCATTATCGCCTACAAGAAATGGCAGGTCAACCCCGACAACTTCTTGCGTTACAACTTCTTTAGCCATCATCTCGACGCCAACGTCAATATGGTAGGCGACAATTCGTCAATCTCGATCCTTACCGAGCACGACCCGGATAAAGAGGGCCAGGAGGACGTAATCGCCCGTATCTCCAACCTGCAACTGGCGGATTGGATCTCCATTAACCCGTTCGCACCACCGATGGACGGCGCCGTGTCGGCCGACATGCGTTTCGCATGGGGTGAGGGCAACCTCAACGGCGCTGGCACCGTGGGGATCAAGGATTTCACCTACGGTCGCGACAGGGTGGGGGATTTCGACCTCGCGGTCGACCTGGCCACCAACGCCGCTGGCACCATCCGCGCCTCGGCCTCGCTCATGGTCGACTCAATCAAGACCATCACCGTGGTGGGCAACCTCAACGACTCGACGAGCACCAACCCGTTCAACCTCGACTTCTCGATGATCCAGTTCCCGCTGCGTGTCGCCAACCCATTCCTCCCCCCGGGCACCGCCACCCTTTCTGGCATGCTCAACGGCCACATGGACATCACGGGCACGTTGACCGAGCCGGTGTTCAACGGTTTCCTCGAGTTTGACACAACCGAGGTGGTAGTCACCATGCTCGGTACGCCCTTCCACTTCTCCCGCGACTCTCTCCCGGTTGTGGACAACGTAGTCACCCTTAAAGGCTTCGATATCACCGGTGTCAACTCCAACCCCCTGTCGATTAACGGCACGGTTGACCTGCATTCCCTGGCCAACCCCAAAATCAACCTCACCGCTCAGGCCAGCAACATGCAAGTCGTAGGCTCGGAGAAATCCAAGCGCTCCGATGTCTACGGCAAGGCGTTCATCGACCTCGACGCTGCCGTCAAGGGCAACCTCGACTTCCTCAACGTGCAGGCCACGCTCAACGTGCTGCCCTCGACCAACGTCACCTACATCATGCCTGACGCTCAGTCGGTGATCCAATCGCAAGCCAATCAGGATATGGTGAAATTCGTCAACTTCGCCGACACCGCCGCCGTGGCCCTGGCCGACACGATCGCAACCTCAGAGATGCACATGGCCATCGACGCCGTCCTCAACATCGCCCAGGGGTCCACGGTCACTGTCGACCTTTCCACCGACGGCAAAAACCGGGCGCAGGTGCAGCCCAACGGCTCGCTGAACTACACCCAATCCTACATGGGTGACACCCGCACTACCGGGCGCATCAACATCGACAAAGGATTCGTGCGCTACACCCCGCCGTTGATGTCGGAGAAGAAATTCGAGTTCCAAGAGGGCAGCTACGTGGCTTTCAACGGCAATATGCTCAACCCCATTCTCAATATCCACGCCGTCGATCCGGTCAAGGCCAACGTCACCCAGGAGGGCCAAAACTCACGCCTGGTCACCTTCGACATCTCCCTGTCGGTCACCAACACTCTCGACAACATGAATATCGCCTTCGACCTCTCCACCGACGACGACATTACCGTAGAGAACGAGCTGCAGTCGATGTCGCCCGAGCAGCGCGCCAATCAGGCGATGAACATCCTCCTATACAATATATATACTGGTCCTGGTACCAAGGGTAACGCCAATATCGGCGGCAACATGCTCTACGCGTTCCTTGAGGCGCAGGTCAACACCTGGGCCGCCAACAATATCAAATGGGTGGATTTGTCGTTCGGCGTCGACCAATACGAGCAAACCACCGACGGTGTCTCCCAGACCACCACCAGCTACAGCTACCAAGTGTCGAAATCCCTCTTCGACGACCGGTTTAAGATCGTAGTGGGTGGCAATTACTCCACCGACGCCAACACCGACGAGAATTTCGAGCAGAATCTTATCAACGACATCTCGTTTGAGTATCTGTTGAACAAGTCGGGCACAATGTACGTGCGCCTGTTCCGCCACACGGGCTACGAGAGCATTCTCGAGGGTGAAATTGTTCAGACGGGTGTGGGCTTCGTCTACAAGCGCAAGATCTCGCGCTTGGGCGACATGTTCCGGTTCCTCCGTCGACGCAAGGTTGTCCTCCCCCAGGAAGGCGACCCCCTTAATCCTCCCAACGGACAGCCAATCCCTCCTGTATCGGAAGTAGATTCGCCACGTCCCTGAAATTAGCAGTCAAAAATCCTATTAGTAGTTGTCGATGAAATTACGCCTATATATAATAGTAGTATTGAGCTTGGTGCTCGCATCCTGCTCCACCACCCGACGGATTCCCGCCGGGGAGAAACTCTATACAGGCGTCAAGGCCCTCGACATCACCCCCATGAAGGGAGAGAAAGTGCCCTCGGGTATGGAATCCTCCCTCTCATCGGCTATCAACGTCAAGCCCAACAATCCGCTGTTAGGCTCCTACAAGTATCGCACGCCGTTCCCCGTCGGGCTGTGGGTTTACAACAATTGGAGCAATCCGCCAAAGGGGCTCAAGCATTGGCTATATGAAAAGCTCGTGGCTGAGCCGGTGCTTGTATCGGATGTACGCCCCGAGGTGCGCGTGAAAATGCTCGACGAGATCCTCGACAACAACGGCTACTTCCGAGGGTCGGCCTCTTATGAGCTCATCTCGGGAAAAAACTCCAAAAAGGCGAAGATAAAATACAATGTGGTAACCGGCCCTGAGTACACCCTAAGCGACATACAGCTGCTCCCCGACACTTGCCACCTCTATCACGTGATCGACTCGGTGGCTGGGAAAATCCCCTACTTGAGCGTGGGCTCGCGGTACTCCACTGATTCCCTTTCGGCCTCCCGCACACAGATTGCCAACGCCTTGCGCAACCGTGGGTACTACTATTTCCGGCCCGAATACATCGAGTACCTGGCCGATTCCACAATTACACCCACTAAAATCGCACTGCGCCTTACCATTGCCACCAACACCCCTCGCCCGGCCCTGATGCGTTTCCGCACCGGCACCGTTACCACCTACGTCTTCCGCTACCAGGGTGGCGGTACCCCCGACACCACCATGATGCAACGTGGCATGTTGATAGAGATGGAGCCGGTGAAATTCCGCAAGCAATTGGTCGACGACTGCGTCACGTTCCGCAACGGTAAATATTTCTCGGTGCGCGACATGGACCGAACGCAGACGTATTTCTCACGTCTTGGAATCTTCTCGGGGATCTCAATCGACGTCGCCCCCGACACTACCGCCGTCGAGCCTACCCTCGACGTGGCCATCTCTTGCACCATGGACAAGCCTCTGGAAGTATCGGTAGAGGTCAACGCCTCGTCCAAATCCAATTCTTATATAGGCCCCGGATTGACCCTCGGTTTTGCCAACCGCAACCTCTTCGGAGGTGGGGAAATCCTCCAAAGTAGCTTGACTGGTTCCTACGAATGGCAGACCGGTCATAGCGCCAACCGATCGCTGTTCAATTCCTACGAAGTCGGCCTCAACGAGTCGCTCTCTTTCCCCCGCCTGCTCGCCCCGCGATTTATTCGCCGTAGCCGACGTGCCCAAAATTGGACACGCATCACCCTCGGTGCCGACCTCTTGAACCGACCTCACTATTTCGAGATGGCCCAGTTCAACACATCTTTTAATTACGACTGGCGAGCCACGCGACACGCCTCCTGCACATGGACGCTGTTGAAACTCACCTACACCAACCTGATGCACACCACCGAGGCGTTCGACTCCGTCATGGCCCTTAATCCCGCCGTCGCCCTCAGTTTCCAGAGCCAGTTCATCCCCCAGATGATCTTCTCCTACACCTACGACCGCAACTACGGATACGACAACACCCTCAACTTCACCTTCACGGCCCAGGAGGCCGGAAACCTTTGCGACGTTATCTGGCGCGCCTCCGGGGTAAAGGGTGAGAAAAAACTCTTCGGCACGCCACTGTCGCAGTTCGTCAAGGGAACAACCCAATTAGTCTACGGGCGCCGCATCGGCCATGGCGACCGCTGGCTCGTGTCACGCGCGTTTGTCGGTGCGGCCCACGCCTACGGCAATTCCTCGCAGGTGCCCTATAGCGAGCAATTCTATTGCGGCGGTGCCAACTCGGTGCGAGCCTTCACTGTTCGGTCCATCGGCCCCGGCTCCTACCGGCCCCCGGCCTCGCTGCTTAACGGCTATTTCGACCAGACGGGTACATTTAAATTCGAGTTTAACGTCGAGTACCGTTTCCCCCTGCTTGGTCCCCTTCATGGCGCCGTCTTCTTTGATTCCGGCAACGTGTGGCTGCTCAAGAACGATCCCGCTCGACCTGGCGGTGTGCTCAAGGCCTCCACATTCTTTAAGGACCTGGCGACGGGTACCGGTGTGGGCTTGCGATTCGACATCTCCATGCTTGTGATACGCGGCGACCTCGGCATCGGCATCCACGCCCCCTACGACACCGGCCGCTCAGGCTACTATAATATGAAGAACTTCGGCTCCTCCCTTGCCTTCCACCTCGCCATCGGCTACCCCTTCTAACCCTTAGGGGGTAGGGGGCCCTTAGGGGGGCCGGCCTTGGACGGCCATATAGGGGAGCCGGCCTTGGACGGCCATATAGGGGAGCCGCCTTTGTACGGCCATTAGGGGGGCCGGCCTTGGACGGCCATATAAGGGGGGCCATATAAGGACGGCCATATAGGGGCGCCGCCCTTGTACGGCCATCCCATCCAGGCGTTACAGCGATAATGCGACAAATCGAAATCCCCCGAAAGCCCTTGTGAAAATTTGTGTAATCCGTGCCACAAAGCCGCCCATCAATCACAAAGGATGTTAAATGGCGCCCTTTTTCGCCCAACAAAAGTGAAAAGGTTTTGCCATGTCGGAAAAAGCGCGTAACTTTGCACTCGCTTTCGGGAAGAAAGCCCTCCGGCGGAGGGAGCGACCCCCGGAACGATAACAACCGAGAACATTGAAAAGTTTTGCCATCAACCTACAGTAGTAGTACAAGAGCCAAGCCCGCGGCCGCAAGGCCTCGGGCGAAACAAGACTCAAGTCAATACCTTTCCGTCCCCCTTGGGGGACGGCGAAAATGACAAGCCATCGGGCCGGGGAAGACAACGCCGCTTTGATCGTGCCGGGGCGCGAAGGACAACAAGACAGACAACAACGCGTCTTGCCTTCAAGCCGCTCTATCGGGCGACGCCGCAAGGCGGAG
>JAJBVP010000110.1 GCA_020859755.1 Bacteroidales bacterium
AAAATTAGGCCGAACTGCCATGGCTGGCAATCCGGCTAGTTTCGGATGGTTACGACACCCCTAGGTACCCCTAGGCACCCCTAACAACACAAAAGAGCCTCGCCGAGGGCGAGGCTCTTTGTGTTTATGTGATTCTGAGGGGATTAGTCGGTCCAGGTGAGGTTCCAGATGGCTACGCGGTCCTTGTTGGAGGTCGACGCGTTGAGGCAGTCGTTGACGATCTGAATCACGAAGTCGCCCGAGAGGTTGCACTCCATCGAGAATGAGTAGGCGTGCTTCTGCTCAATGGTCGAGCAGGTGACGGTCTGGGTCTTCACCACTGAGCCGTTCTGGAGAACGTTGACGGTGAACTGGGCCGAGGTCTCGGCGTAGGCGAAGCCGTAGTTGAACGTAAGCGTGCCGATGCCGCCGGTGAGTGTGGGCGACAGGATTTCGCCCGGGGTGGTCACCTTGCCGTTCATGCACGGAGCCAGGGTAGACTCCGAGCCGATGAACTCAAACTTCGGGTTGTTGTCGCCCGACGACGATCCGGAGAGGATGTTGCAGTTGGTGGCGGTCCAACCGGTGGCGTTGGTATATGTGCCGTAGGTCGACTTGGCCACGCCGTCGTTGAACGAGTCGAAGTCGCCCTTGTAGTCGCTCGTTGAGGGGGTGTCAGGAGTGCCGCCACTGCCTGGGTCCTCGCCGGTTGCGCCCTCAAGGAAGAGGTAGGGTAGGGAAGATTCAGTGACGTCGGTGTAGGCGCCCCAGTTGCCGTAGGAAGCTGAGTACTGGATGGTCTTGCCCGTGGCCACGTTGGTGATCTTGACAGTCTTATTGGAGTTGAACGTGATTGTCCATACGCCGCCAGTGGATGGCAACGAGGTGGACACGTTAAACGAGTTGTAGGTACCCGTCTGATAGATGTAGCGCCCGTAGCTGTCCTTCAGCGTGTATCCGCCGGTGGTCGACTCGATGGTCCAGCCGTTGACGGCGTCAAGGGTCACCTGGTTGCCGCTCACGGTAGCCGTGATGTTGGGCAAGTAGCCGTAGGTGTAGGTCTCGGCCAGCGGAGCCACGCAGTTGGCGTCAAGGCCGATAGCGTAGAGCTTGCCAGCGGTGACAGTCGACACGCGACCGAAGGTCACCGACCCGGTGGGGATATCGGGGGTATCGGGAGTGGTACCGGGACCATCGAGGCTCCAAGCCGTGCCGCTCTTGAGGCCGGTAGTGCCGAAGTAAGTAGCGATTTCGCCGTAGTAGCAAAGCTTCTTGCCCAGGTTACCGGGGTTGGTGGCCAGGTTGACGGCCGTGCGCAGGTCGCCCGAGGGGAGATTCACGGGGATGCACTTGTTGATATTGGTCTCATCGGCAGTGTTGGCGATAATCACGTTGGTCTGCACAGCGCCGTCAGCGCCGATAACAGCCTCCGAGAAGGTCTTGTCGGGGATATAGCCCACGATGTATCCGGCCACCCATACGTTGCTTCCGGTTGCGGCACCGCTCAGTACCTGGGAGGTGGAGTAAGGCGACGACTCGCTACCGTTACCGTCGGCGATGCCGCTGGTATCCTCAAGATCCAGGCCTTCAATCTTGAATTCGGAAACGGTGCCGTTGTTGCCGGTGATACCCGGCGACGAGAGCACGTGGCCGAGATAACCCTTGAGCCAGATCTGCTTGTTGAGGTTGTCGGGGTTGTCGCGCAGGTTGCCGTAGGTGCGCAGGTCGGATCCTTGCGGCAGCTCGATCACGAGGCACGAGGCGATGCTCAGCGGGCTATCGGCGCTGTAAGGCACGGGACCCACAACCATCGTGTTGGCGAGGGTGGCGTCGGCGCCCCATTCGATATCGCTGTTGGAGGTAATCTTGGTCACCTCGGGGGCCACGGTTCCCACGATGTAACCGAGGGTCCACACCTTGGTTGAGGGAGCGTTGTCGGCGTTGATCAGCTCGACGGCCTCGTCGACGGTGTAAGGATTGCCCTCGTCGCCCTTGGGCACGGTGGGGTTGCCGAAGTTCATGCATCCGTTGTAAGCGTTGAGGATCAGCTGCCACTTGGTGCCCGACGACGAGCCTGTGTCGTAGTAGGAAAGGATACCCACAACGTCGCCGTATCCCTCGGGGCAGGTCTTGTTCCAGAAATTGGAGTAGCCGGAGGTGCGCACGATGATCGTCTGGTCGCCGTTGATGTCCTCGAGGGTCTGGTTTCCGTTCTCGTGGTAGGTGGAGAAGGTGCCGGTGCCGCCCTCAACGAATTTCACGTTGTTGAAGCGCACCAGCTGGCTTTGCAGGGCGATAAGGCTCTCGGTGGAGTTGGCGATCTCCGAGAAGTTGTCGAAGGTGATGGTATCGTTCAACGACGGCTGGGGGAGGCCGTTGAGCTCGGCGTGGTCCTGGAAGAACTCGGGCGACATGAACGACGCCTGAGTGCCTCCGTTGTAAGCCTCGGGGTAGCCCAACTGCTCCAAGCCGCAGTACTTGCCCATGTACATGCCCGTGACATCGAGCACGATTTCCTGGCCAAGACGATAGTTGATGTAAAGGCTATACTTGTTGATCGACATGGCGATACACGTGCGGTCGTCGCCATAAGCGTTCTGGATCACAAGGCTCTTGAACACGTTGGAGGCCTCGTCGGAGGAAACCACGCGACCCGCGATCACCACGCGGTCGCCGGTGAACGACGGCATCTTTTGCTTGAGGCCCTCGACGGTCACTTGCTCGGTATAGTTAAGGCCGTCCTGCCAGTAGGCCGTTTTCAGATCCTTGATGGAGATGTTGGCCTGGAGTGTGGCGTGGGGCACGAGGCTCTCAGGGGAAGGCGCGTCGATATGGTCCTGGCAGGCGGTGAGGCCCAGGGCCGCGATCGCGAGAGCTAAGGTATATTTAATGAGTTTCATAATCAGTGCCTTGATTGTTAGTTAGCGATGGTGTATAGGTTGGGGTTCACGCCACTCTGCGAGTTGTAGGCTCCATAAGAAGAGTAGCTCGACGAGTACTGGATCCACTTGCTCATGGCAAGGTTGGTGATGCGGAAGGTGCCGTCGGCCTGCGGTTCTACGGTCCACACGCCGCCAGCGGCCGGGATGGTGGAGGTGACGTTGAACGAGTTGTAGGTGCCCTCCATGAACATGTAGTTGCCGTTGCCGTCCTTGAGGTAGTAGCCTCCGGTTGCGGTCTCCAGGGTGAACGCGGCGTCCTCGTCGGCCTCGATCTGGTCGTTGACGATGGTGGCGTCGGAGGTGTACATCCAGCCGTAGGTGCCCGAAACGGGTTGCGCGATCTTGTCGCCGGCCACAATCAGGAACTTGGTGTCAACCGGTGGCACAGCCAAGGTCAACGTGAACTTGGTAGGCTCCTTGATCGACCAGTCGTAGCCCTGCAGGCCGTCGAGATTGACAATCAGGAACTGCCAGCCGTAGGTACCGTAATAGGAGAGGATACCGGTTGCGTCGCCGTAGCCTTGGGGCATGATGGTGGAGCAGAACGAAGCGTAGCTCGAGTTGCGCACCAGCAGCTGACGTCCGTTTTCGTCAACCAGATAACGGTTGGTCGACGAGCTGGAGTCGCTGAACGGGAGCGAGCCGCCGCCGTCCCAGCGCACGTTCTTTATTCTTACCAGGGTCGATTGCCACAGCTTGCGGCCCTCCACCGTCTTGGCAGCCTCATCCAGCTCGGGGATGGTCACCTCGAGGGTGTCGACAGCGGCCCAGTTGGCAAGGCCCACGGCCCAGGCGTGCTCGGCGAACTCATCTTCGTCGGCAAAGGTCATCGACGGCGAGCCGTTGTAAGAGCCCAGTCCGCCGAGCTGGAACAGGTTGTTGTACATGCCCGCGTAGAGGCCCGTACAGTTGATCATCACCAATTGGCCAAACTGATAGGTCTGGTACAGGTCGTAGGCGTTCACGCCGATGGTCAACGCTTCGTGGGTGGTGACGTCCTGGATCATGAACGACTTGTAGATGTTGCCCGTGGAGTCGCTCGAGATCACGCGGCCCATGATCACGATATCCTCGCCGTCGGCGTTCTGGCCGATGAGCGTGGCCGAGTTGGTCTCGGTGCTCCAGAACATGTCCTTGAGCTCGTTGATGGTGGTGTTGGCGGTCATGCCGGCCGGGGGCTCAGGCATGTAGGGGGGCGTCTCCCAGTTGTCGTCGCAAGAGGAGAGCCCTACGAAGGCCATCAAAGCGGCCGATATATATAATAATGTCTTTTTCATCGTGGTAATTCTTTATGAAAAGTGGGGTACTGCTTTGATGCCTTAGAAGCGCACGCCGACGTTGAAGAACACGCGGATGCCCTGGGCGTAGAGGTAGCGGTTGGGGTACTTCGTGCGCGTGTAGTTGTCGGTGTCGATACGTCCCTGCTGGTAAGCGTAGGTCACCACGTCCTTGTTGTTGAGGATGTTGTTGATGTTGAGGTTGAAGTTCATCGACACCTTGCGGTTGATGTACAGCAACTTTCCTATCGACACATTCAGGGTGAACGCGTTTTTCAGCTTGTCCTGACGCGTGAACTCCTTCACCTTCTTCTCCAGGAGCGATTCCTGGTCGGCGCCGTTGCCGTTGGAGGCGTCGGTCACGTCGGCGAGCACCTTGTAGAAGTCGCTGATCTCCTCGTGGTAGATAGGAGCCAAGTTAACATATGCGTCGCCTTGCCAAGTGGCATTGATGTTGAAGAACCAAGAGTGGGGAGCGGCCCAGTCGAGGCCGATGTTGGCGGCCGTCTGGGGCGTTGAGCCTACATAATAGTTTTTCAAGTAAATAGTGTTGGTGACGTCCTCGTACATACCGTTCTCAAATGAGCGGGTACCCTCGGGGTTGTTCTTGTACTGGTAGCGGGCGTAGGTGCCGGCTGCAGTGGCCGTCAACGACGAGGTGATACGATAAGCGGCACCCAGCTCAACGCCCTTGAATTCCTTCTTGACGTCGGCGAGCACAAAGTTGGTGTAAGTCGAATAGCGGTCGTCGTAGAACGATGAACGCTCGGTTCCGTGGGTCATCACGGTGTAGAAACCGCTAATGGCGCCGCGGAATTTGCGGTAGTTCCAGCCGTAGGTAAGGTCGGCGGCGATGATTCGCTCGTTCTCGGGATTGGCTACCGAGGTGTCCTTGATACGGGGGGAGATGTAGAGGTTGTCGACCAGCGGGGCGCGGGTCTCGTATTCGGCGTGGGCCATCACGAAGTTGTGTCCGTCGATCTTGAACGTGGCGCCAGCCTTGAAGGCAGCGTTGTCGAATTGGTGCTTCTGGCCCCAGCCAAGCGAGTTCTCGGGTGCGCGGCCATTGCGCATCTTGCCGTTACGCTGATATTGCGTGAAGCCAAGTTTCAAGCCGTAGTTCACATCCCAGCGGGGTAGCGTGATCATATTTTGGATCCAAGCGCCGGCCTGGAAAGCGTCGATGTTGTAGTTGTAACCGAAGCGGTCGCCTACTCCCACGCGCCGGTTGGGGTTGTCCAAGTCGTTCTGCAACATGTCGGGGTCAAGGGTGATCTCGCGGTCGCTGAACGGGTCGATATCGATCCAGAACTCACCGCCCAGCAAGTCGCGAATCGTTTTGTAGTACATGGCGCGGGTGAAGTTGAAGTTGGCGCCAGCCTGCAACGTGAAGTTGTCGTTGAAGCGATGGTTAAGGTAGGTGTTGAACATCGCGTTGAACTGGTTGCTGTGACGCTTCTCCTGGATGTAGCTCGAGCCTTTCTTGTCGGCCTCCGAGAGGGTCTTGTTCTCCTCGTTGTTCAAGTAGTTGATTTGGTAGAGGTTATCCCAGTTGATTTGGGAGATTTGGCCCGATTTCCACAGCTCGGTATAGAGCTCGCTCTGCTCCGTGGCCTCGCCGTTGTCCAGATAGTAGGAAGGCAGGTAACGGTAGTAGGTGGGGTTGGGGTCGTTGGCGTTATACCAGTTGAGAGCCGACGATGAGTAGTTGACCCAACGCACGCCCACGCCGGTGTTCAACGTGGTCTTCTGGTCCTTGTAGATCCAGTTGAGCATCATCGTGGGGTCGAAGCTCTCGATGATGCGGGCCGAGCGCTTCTTGCCATCCTGCCAGCCCCAGTTGGGGTTGTACAAGTTGTCGCCCACCAGGTCGTACACCTCCTGGTAAGTGGGAGAGCCGCCAGCGCGCTGCGTGGGGCCACCGAAGGCCGTGAACGATATCGAGTTGTTGGGGTCGAGCACCTTCTCAAGCGAGAAGAACACGCCACCCGAGTTGTAGAACGACCCGGGCACTTCGCCTTCCTTGGCGTATCGGCCGATGGCGGCGAGCGTCCACGCCCAGCCGTCGGCGTTCACGCCCGACGAGTAGGATGCCATCGCGCGGAACATATAGTTGCTGTTGGTGTAAGCGGCCGACCCGTTGAAGCCCGGGGCGTAGGTCGACGCCTGAGTGTTGTAGTTTACAGCGCCGCCGATATCACCGAAGCCGAACGACGACGCGCCCATGCCCAGCGTGGTCGTCTTGTTGCGGAACGCGCGGGAGGTCAAGCCCATCAACGTCGAGAAATTGAAACGTCCGCGCACGATGTCGTTGAAACTCATGCCGTTGATGTACACCTGCTGGTACTCGCTGTTGTAACCGCGATAACGGAAGTACATGGGGCCGAAATTGTAGCTGGCCGTCGAGTAATACACGTCGTCGGCAGCGCCCGTCAATGCCGAAAGGGCCTGGGAGTTGCCCTCCTCGTCCTCCAGCACCTGGGAGTCGAGGAGCAGGTCGGCGTGCTCGTTGTAATAGTCACCGCCGATGGTCTCGCTGTACAGCTTCACCACGCCGGCGTTGACCGATTGGTTGTTGTAAAGTTCAAGCGCGCGGCTACCGGCGGCATAACCGTCGGCGATGAAAATCACCACCGTCGCGCCCGGATTTAAGTTGCTCACACTGAAGTCGCCGGCAAGGCCTGTGGTGCCTTGTGCCGACTGGTTGCTGAATGAGACGCTGGCCCCCTGGATCGGATTGCCCGTATCGGCATCCACCACTTGGCCTGTCACAGCGGCTGTCTGCGCCATGGACGTCAACGCCCCTGACAGCGATAGCAGTAAAAACAGTTTTAGCTTCATAAGGAGTTATTGATCAGATTGTTGATTTCCTTTTAAGGGTTGCTATTAGTGTAGGTTAACTCTGTTTCTATAGGCGCCACTCCTATACCATAGCCTTGGGCTAATGGTGCTCGCGGGAGGCCAATTCCGTGTCGTCTGTTAGGCTACAGCGAGGAAGGGACCATGCTCCCCTCCTCGACTTTGGGCAAGGACTACTTGGAACGCCAAATTTACGCATTTTTTTTAAATTCTTCCAATTTTCACCAACTTTTTTAATTCTCCACCGCCTTTGTGAAAAATTTTAAACTACCACCACAGCCCTTTTAACAATTTTTCACCCCCAATTGTTGCGTCACCCGCAAAACTGCGTGTATGAGTCCCACGGCCAGATTATTATCGCCATCGGAGTCGCGGTGCGGCAACGATAGCCATGAGATGGCACGGGGTATCTTCCACAGAGCCGCGGCGCGGCAACTATAGCCATGAGATGGCACGGGGTAACTTCCACAGAGCCGCGCTGCGGCTCCGATGGCGACATCCCATGTCGTAACGCTGCTCCCCCTGGCAATAATCATGATCTTTCAACACTCAGTTTTGTAGGTGCAAGAATTTTCTTTTTGGTTCTTTTGTTTCTTGCTATTTCTTAGGTAGAAATTTCTTATGGGGGGCAGGAAGGAATGAAAGAAATTTCTTTTGCGGGGAAGCTTGTGGGAGGGGGTGGTGATGGCCATCCAAGGCCGGTCCGCCAAGGGTTGCACATATGCTATTGCAGGGGTGGTGATGGTCGTCCAAGGCCGGCCCCCCTAGGGTTGCGCGGGCCTCCGGCGCGCTCCACCGGCGGATAGGCTATCTTCGTCGAGGTGCGGCAACGATGGCGACATCCTATGTCGTGACGCTGCTCCCCAGGGCAATAATCATGATCTTTAAACACACAGTTTTGCAAGTGCGGCGTCTTTTTTCGTAATTTTCTTAAAATTATCCATAAAAATTTGGTTTTTCCCCAAAGACGCGCTAAATTCGCTATCGAGAAACATCCCCGGCATGATAAACGACTTTCTCACATACCTGGAAAACGAGCGTGGTTACTCCCCGCTGACGATCGCCGCCTACCGCAACGACCTCCAGCAATGGGCCCACTTCGCCACTAACGGCCACCCCGACCAACTCCAACCCTTGGACATGACCCTCAACGATTTGCGCCAATGGGTAGCCGAGCTTGCTTCAAAACACGTAGGGGCTTCTTCCATCCGACGGAAAGTTTCTTCCCTACGCTCCTTCTTCCGCTTCCTCATGGAGCGCCACGGCCTGAGCGACAATCCCACCGAGGGCCTCTCCCTCCCCAAAAAATCCAAGCATCTCCCATCCTACGCCCGTCCCGAGGAAACCGGCTTCATGCTCGACGACGAGATCGACCTGCAGGACCTCCGCGAGGTGCGCGACCGCCTGATTGTGCTCGCTCTCTACTCTACCGGCATGCGCTGCTCGGAATTGACCGGGTTACTCGACCGCGACGTCGACACCGCCCGCTGCCAGCTCCGCGTCACCGGCAAGCGCAACAAGGAGCGCGTAATCCCCTTCGGCCGCGAGTTAGCCGATCTCATAGACACCTACCGCGACCTGCGCGACACGCGCCTGGGGCCTTCCGACACGCTACTCTGCGCCGACGACGGTCGCCCGTTGAACCGTTCCACCGTCTACCGGGTTGTACATAATGGGATGCTCGACGCTGGAATTCACGCTCCGCAACTCAGCCCCCACGTGCTGCGCCACTCCTGCGCCACCGACCTGCTCAACGACGGCGCCCAGCTCACCTCGGTGCAGCAGCTACTGGGCCACCAAAGCCTCATGACCACTCAGATTTATACTCATATCACATACCGTGAGCTAAAACAAAATTATCAACTGGCGCATCCCCGCGCCCTAAAGAAAGGAGGATAATTATGGATATTAGAATTCAAGCCATCCACTTCGACGCCAGCGAGCGTCTGGTAGCGTTCATCAACAAAAAGGCCGAGCGACTTGGCCGCCATGTGCCCGATGCCACGGGCGTTGACGTGACGCTTAAGGTAGTGAAACCCGAAACAGCCAACAACAAGGAGGCAGTGGTGAAGGTCACCGTGCCCTCCCACGACGACATAGTGGCCAACAAGGTGGCCGACACTTTCGAGGAAGCAATCGATGTGTGCCTCGAGGCTATCGAGCGCCAAATCGCCAAAAAGAAAGACAAATAACTCCTCAATTAGCGCCCCCGCCCTCAAGCAAGGAGCGGGGGCGCATCTATCCTCAAGCAAGGAGCGTGGGCGCCCTCGCCCGCGTTTCCCCTCGAGGCGTTAAAGCGTTAAAGCGTTAAAGCGATTATCCATTAATTCTTTAAAGCATTAAATCTTTAAACAATAGTTCGTTAAAAATTTGACATATGGTTAAGCGGCTGCGGCCGCC
>JAJBVP010000017.1 GCA_020859755.1 Bacteroidales bacterium
TATTTGTAAATCAGATATTTAAATTTAAGAATTCAAATTTTGTCATGTACTGAACACTAACACTTAGTAGAGGATCTTGGTGGCGGTGGAGCCTTGCTGACGGATCAGCAGCTGGCCGACGGCGGGGTTGTCAACGCGTTGACCCTGAAGGTTGTAGTAAACCACGGGAGCGTCGTTCTCGGCCTCAGCAACAGCTACATTCTCCACACCGGTCATGCCCGAAACCTTGAACTGTGCCAATTGGCCGTCCCAGGTGCCTACCTTGGCTCCGGTGGTCTCCGACGTGCCGTAGATGGCGCAATCCTTGTTGGTGCGGGCGCCGATCAACAGGGTGTCGCGCTCGCGGTTGAGGCAAGAGTTGAAGCACGAGTTGGTGCCGTCGATAAGCATCAGCTGGTCAATGCTTTCGGCCGTTGCGATGTCAAATACTTGGTAGATCACGCCGAGGTCGCCAGCTCCCGACATCTGCATGTTGTAGGTGTAGATCGCGACGGTGTTGTTGTCGGCGTAAGCGTGGTAAGCCACCGAGATGCCCTCCTTGTTGCGGATATAGGCACCCTCGAGGTTGCCGTCGTTCTGAGCGAAGGCGGCGGCGAAGGCGTTGAGGTTGGTCGACTCGCAGGTGATCTTGGAGTCGCCCCACGAGAGGGAGCCGTTTACGGCGCCGGCCACGTACACGTTGTCGCCGTAAGCGTCCAAGCCGTAGATCTGCTGCACGGCCGAGCCCTTGGAGTTGGCCTCGGCTACGGCGGTGTTGGCCCAGGAGAGGGCGCTCAGGGCGAGGTCGGCCTTGGCGGCGAAGAACGACGACAAGCCCTCGGTCGAGGCAACCTGCTGGCCGCCCAGGGTGAACGCTGCCGACGATTTTACCAAGCCGGCCATGTAGAGCGAGCCGTCAACCACGTTGAGCACGTCGATCTGTGCCTCGGTGGCGTAAGCCTCGGTGGCGTCAACGGCCAAGCGGCCCACGTAGTTGCCCTCCGAGTCGTATTTCAGCACCAAGAGGTCCTTGCCTGAAGCCTTGGAATCGCTCTCAATCACCTTGTTGACGGTGTCGAAGTGGTAGGTGTGGCCGTCGGCGCTGTATACGGTGTAGCCAAGGATCGAGTAGCCACCCACGTAGATGTTGCCCTCGGTGTCGCAGGTGACAGCGCGGAGGGTGAGCGATGAGCCGATTGTGCCGTGCACGTCGGGCTCCACTTTCTCAATCCACTCGATTACGCCCTGAGCGTCAACCTTTACTATGATACCTACATAGGGACTAACGTTGTCGGGGCAAGTGTAAGCGACCTCCGAAAGGATGTCGTTGGTGCCAGCCATCTCAAATACGTTGGGATTCTCGCGACCCGTGGAGGAGTTGCAGCAGGTGAAAGCGGCCACGAAACCGCCGTCGGGGGTGGTCACGAGGTTGTTCTGCGACAGGGATACCTGGCCGAAACGGTTGTTGATCTCCCACACGAGGTTGCCCTCGTCGTCTACCTTGGCGATGAGGATGCCGTTGACTGAGGAGGCGTTAACCTGCTCGGTGATGTCGACTGTGGTAGCGCCCCACTGCATCGTCTTCTGTGCCGACGACATGTTGAAGGCCACGTAGTGACCGCCGTCCTGGGTGGGCTGGATGCAATAAGGGGTAACGGTGGCGTTGGCCACTTGGCGGTGCCACTGGAAAGTGAGGTCAATGTCGCTGGCCTGGGCGCTCATGGCCACTGCTGCGACAGTCGCAAGGAGTAAAACTTTCTTCATAATATATCGGAGATTGGTGAATATTGTCTCTGCTTTGGGAACGAAACGTTAAATTTTGCGCGAATTTATCTATTAATGTACACGCTCGAAATACCCAAAATTGAGTATGCGTTAGTATTTTACGACGATGTCTTCGTACTCCGATTTGCGAATGTTGACACCGGCGCGGCGGGCTTTTTGACGGATCGATTTCATCTCGCGCTGAGCCTCGCGCAAGGAGCTTTTCTGGCTCGTGTAGTTGCCGGTATTGAGCGACTGTCCGGTGGTGCCACCCACGTCCTTGCCGCCCTGCTTCACGCGGGTGCCCACGTTGGTAAGCGAGTTGTAATGCCGCTCGGCAAGGCGTGCCCAGCGGTCGTATTGCTCTTGGTAGGAGCCGCCGCCACCTGCTCCCATGGCTCCTCCGTCGGCGTAGGCGCCGCTCTTAATGCTCTCGTAGGTGTTGATGAGGTTGCCCGCCGTATTGGCCACGTCGCCGATGATTTGGCAGGCGTTGATGAAGCCGTTGAGGAAACGCTCCCAGCGCGAGCCGCGGGCACGTTGCTCGGCGTGCTCCAGGTCGTAAGCCGCTTGCGCTTGTCGCTGCTGCTCTTCCATCAGGGCCAGGGCGTTCTCGAGGGCTACCTGCTGCATGGCGTCGTACATGGCATACTCGGTGGCCGAACTCTGCACCTGGGCCTGCCCGTCGCGCACGTAGGCAGTCTGCCAGTCGCCAAGCGGCGTGCAGTTCATCGTCAAGCCCGAGATATCGTTGTTTTTGAATCGGCCAACCCACAGGCTGCGGTCGGTGCCCACCATGTACGACAAGCCGTCGAGCACCGTGTCGGTGGCCTCGCAGAAGAGGTACATGCCCTCGTCGAGGTCGATGTTGACGAAGCGATGGGGGTCGTCGATTGTCGCGCTAGGGTAGGGGTCGACGGGGCGGCCTTGGTCAAACGCGCCCTTGTAAATCAGCTTCCCATAGTCGTTGTAGCACTTTCCAGCGCCCTGGGGCACGCCGTCCACCACTTTGCCCACGTAGTAGGCCGTGGAGTCGCAATTGGCCAAGAATTGAATGCCCGGAGCGACGATGATACCGCTGCCGGTGGCGTGGTCGTCCTGAAACAGGCCCACATAGAACGAGCCGCCCTCCAGGCGCTGCATGCCGTAGCCCTTACGCCACTCGCGCACGCGCTGTCCCTTGTAACCATCCGTGGCTCCAATCTCCACGCAATCTTCCAGCAAGAGCCAACTCCAACGGTCGGCTCTTGCTGAAAATGAGGTGATTATGAGGAGAAGAGCAAGCGCGAGGCTACTTCTCGACATACTCGGGAGTGGCTTTCACGTTAGCGTCGTTGAGCATGGCCTGCCCCTCGGTCTCCGAGATCTCGGCGAGCTGCACATTGGTGGGAGGGGCCGTGGGGTTCTGCGGGTCGGTCTGGTAAACCACGTTGAGGTAGTAGGTCTTGCCATCCTCGATGTCGAGGGTCGACTCGACCTTGTTGGCGATAGCCTCGCCAGTGACGGGATGAATCTGGCTAACGTCGGCCACAATGACGGTGGGGCCGTCGGTGGTGAGGACGCATTTCTTTACCATTGGGTAGAGGATGTCCATATCGGGAATCACAGGGATTTTCACCTTGGGATTCTTTTTCTGGAGCTTGGCAACCCGTTCGGCGTTTCCGTCGTAATGCTGCATTACTGGAGCCGTGATGTCGCCTGTGGATACGCCGTTGACAGTGAGGTCAACCTGGGTCTTGCTGTCCATCGAGGGGAGGAACACGTAGACGGTGCTTTCGGCCTGGGCCACGGCAGCTCCAGCCATCATGGCGACAGCCACCAAAGCACTGGTAATTACTTTCTTAAGCATAATGAGAGGGAAGTTTCTAGTTTTTAGTTTCTAGTTAATGGATTGTTAATTGGCTAATTGGCTAAACGCTAAACGCTAAACGCTAAACGCTAAATGCTAAACGCTAAATGCTTCTTATTAGTCGTTCATCGTGCGGAGCAGCTCGTCGTTGTCGCGGGTGCGCTCCATGCGGTCCTTGATGAACTCCATGGCCTCGATCGAGTTGCGGTCGGAGAGGAATCGGCGCAGGATCCACATGCGGTTGAGGGTCTCGTCACGCAGCAGCAGGTCGTCGCGGCGGGTCGAGGACGCCATGATGTCGACGGCGGGGAACACGCGCTTGTTGGACAGCTTGCGGTCGAGTTGCAACTCCATGTTGCCGGTGCCCTTGAACTCCTCGAAGATCACCTCGTCCATCTTCGACGACGTCTCGGTCAAGGCCGTGGCGATGATGGTCAACGAGCCGCCTCCCTCGATGTTGCGGGCGGCGCCGAAGAAGCGCTTGGGTTTCTGCAGGGCGTTGGCGTCGACACCACCCGAGAGGATCTTGCCCGACGCGGGCTGGTTGGTGTTGTAGGCGCGGGCGAGGCGCGTGATGGAGTCCAAAAGGATCACCACATCGTGGCCGCATTCCACCATGCGCTTGGCCTTCTCGAGCACAATCGAGGCGATTTTCACGTGGCGGTCGGCCGGCTCGTCGAAGGTCGAGGCGATCACCTCGGCGTTGACCGAGCGGCTCATGTCGGTCACCTCCTCGGGACGCTCGTCGATCAGCAGGATCATGATGTAGGTCTCGGGGTGGTTCTCGGCGATAGCGTTGGCTATGTCCTTGAGGAGGATGGTTTTACCAGTCTTGGGAGGAGCCACGATCAGGCCGCGCTGCCCTTTGCCGATAGGCGAGAACATGTCGACCACGCGGGTGGAGATGTTGCAGGTAGTGCCCGAGGTGAGGTCGAATTTCTCCTCGGGGAACAGCGGCGTGAGGTGCTCAAACGGCACGCGGTCGCGGATGAACTCGGGCGTACGTCCGTTTACGCGCTTCACTTCGCTCAGAGGGAAGTATTTGTCGCCCTCCTTAGGGGGCTTGATGGTGCACTCCACGACGTCGCCGGTCTTCAAGCCGATGTTCTTGATTTGCGACTGGGTGACATAGACATCGTCGGGCGACGCCAGGTAGTTGTAGTCGCTGGAGCGGAGGAAACCGTAGCCTTCGGGCATGATTTCCAGTACGCCCGAGGCCTCCAAGAAGCCGTCGAAATTGTACTGGGGCTCCTGAGGCTGAGGAGGTTGCTGCTGTTGCTGGTTCTGCTGGTTATTTTTATTCTTCTTTTTCTTTTTGCCTTGACCCTGCTGCTGTTGCTGCTGAGGCTGGGGTTGCTGTTTCTCGGCACCGGGCTCGCGCAAGGTGATGGGAGCGGCTGCTGCCTCCTCGCGCTCGCGTTGGGAGCGGGGCACGAATTTCTGGCCGCCACCGTGGAAGAATGATCCAAGCGACGACGTTTTCGGCTGTTGGCCCGGCTGTTGCTGCTTTTGTGGCTGTTGTTGCTGGGGTTGCGCATTCTCGGCCGGAGCCGTCTGATGCTCGGCGGCGGGGTGTTCCACAGGCTCGGAGGGGAGCGGAGCGAGCATTGTCAGCTCGTCGCCGGGGTGGGGCTCGTCTTGACCCTCAGCTGGCGAGGTGGCCTCGGGTGCGCTCTCCTGGGCGGGAGCCGATTCAGCTGCTGGGGCTTCTTGGGGAGCGGCTTTCTTGCGACCGCGACGCCCGGCGGGTTTCACCTCTTCCTTGGCTTCGGGAGCTGGTTGGCCCTCAGCGGCTACCGGAGTGGTTGCACTCTCCTCAACGGGCTTTTCTTCAGCCTTTTGGGCATTTTTGGGGGGACGGCCACGTCGAGCCGCTGGTTTGGCCGGAGCCTCACCCTCAGCAGTGGGGGTTTGACCCTCGGCGGGAGCGGCCTTGGCCTTAGGCTCGGCTTTCTTGGCGCCCTCGCCCTTGGCCTTGCGCTGGCGGGGCTGCTTGGGCTGGGCCGCGCGTTTCTCGGCCTGGGCCGACGCATGGGCAATCGCCTGCTGGTCAAGGATATCGTAAACCAATTTGTCTTTTTGTGAGGGATCAGGTTTTTTCAGTCCCATTGATTGCGCGATGGCGGCGAGTTGCTCGCCACTCATGGCAGTCAATTCATCGATATTGTACATAGTAAACCGTAAACTGGCCGTTGTCAGGCCATTATATTTTTTGAATGGAAACTTTAAGGTTGCGATTACGCGCTTATGTTGGGCTCATCCTACGTGGTGGCCCTCTAAAACGCTAACAACGCTTTGATGAATAATGTTCTGATACAGTTGGGAGTGGAGGAGAGGGTTGATTAGGGAGTGGAGGAGAGGTATCCTGCTGGGAAATTGCGGCCTCGGGGGCTTTCCCCGTCGGCACAGGATTACTTCGTGTAGTTGAAATGTGTCGCAAAGTTACCCATAATTCCTGAATCTGCAAATTTTTCGGCAAAAAAAGCTAACTTCGCGCTATGATTGACCCCAAAACGTTGTCTCAGGAGCGCATCGCGCTCTATCACACCCTCGGCTGCAAGCTCAATTTCGCCGAAACCTCCACTGTGGCCCAGACTCTTGCCGGCCGCGGTTTTCGGCGTATGGCAAAGGGGGAGACGCCCCACGTGATCGTGGTCAATACCTGCTCGGTCACCGAATTGGCCGACAAAAAGAGTCGACAGACAATCCGCTCGCTCCACCGCCGCTACCCCGATGTCCCTATAATCGTCACCGGTTGCTACGCCCAGCTCCAATGCGAGGCCGTGGCATCCATCCCGGGCGTGGCCGTTGTCGCTGGCCAGGACCAAAAGGACCTCATCGCCGATTTCATCGACCACCTTTCCCCCTGCGAAGTCCCGTCCCCTCATGACGTTACACCGTTACAGCCTTACAGCGATAATGCGGCCCGGGCTTGCGATAGCGATAACGCGCCATCTGGCAATGCTCTTATCGACGTCACCCCCACCAAGGATATCCGCCGCTTCATCCCCTCCTGCTCCCGGGGCGAGCGCACCCGCTTTTTCCTCAAGGTGCAGGACGGCTGCGACTATTTCTGCACCTACTGCACCATCCCTATGGCCCGCGGCCGCTCCCGCTCGGGCACCATCGACCAACTCGTCGCCCAAGCCGCCGACGCCGCGGCTCAGGGTGGCAAGGAGATCGTGATCACCGGTGTCAACATCGGTGACTTCGGCAAGGGCCGCGACGACTCGTTCATCGACCTGATCCGCGCCCTCGACCAGGTGGACGGCATCGAGCGATATCGCATATCGTCGATCGAGCCCAATCTCCTCACCGACGAGATTATCGACTTCGTGGCTAATTCCCAGCGTTTTATGCCCCATTTCCACGTGCCGTTGCAGAGCGGTAGCGACCAGGTGTTGCGCCTGATGCGACGCCACTACGACACCGCGCTGTTCCGCCACCGTATGGAGCAGATACGCCAGGCGATGCCCCACGCGTTCATCGGCGTCGACCTTATCGTGGGTGCCCGCGGCGAGACACAAGAGGAGTTCCAGCGCAGTCGCGACTTCATCGACTCGCTGCCCATCTCACGCCTGCACGTGTTCACCTACAGCGAGCGCCCCGGCACGCGCGCCCTCTCCATCGGCCACGTCGTGCCCCAAGAGGAAAAACACCGTCGCACCCGCGAGATGATACGGTTGAGTGACAGGAAGTTGGTGGAGTTTTCCCGACAGTTTATCGGCACGGTGCGTCCCGCGCTGCTTGAGCATGCCGCCCCCGGCGAACCTCTTGGCGGCTTTACCGACAATTACCTGAGAATCAGCGTCGAGGCTCCCGCTACGCTCGACAACACCGTCGTCCCCGTCCACCTCGACGCCTTCGGCCCCGAAGAAACCATCCTTGCCACCCTCGCCCCCGAGGCCCCTCCTCCTTCCCTCCTTTAATGTTTTAAATGGTTTAATGTTTTAAATCTTTAAATCTTTAAATCTTTAAAATCCGTTTATGAAGAAATTCGGCTACAAAATATTGGAATGGTTGCTGTCGGGCGTGTCGAGGCTGCCGATGTGGATGCTCTACGGGGTGGCCGACGCGCTGTTCTTTATTATATATTATGTGTGGCGCTACCGCCGTAAGGTCGTGGCCAAGCACCTGCGCGACTCTTTCCCCGAGATGTCGCCCAAGGAACTGAAGCGCGTGGAGCGACAATTCTACCGCAATTTCGCCGACCTCATCGTCGAGACCATCAAGGTGGAGTCGATCTCCGAAAAAGAGTTGCGTAAGCGCATGATCTTCAACGGCATGGACGAGGTCGACCGACTCTTCGACGAGGGTCGCCCCATCGTCGCCTACTTTTCCCATACCGGCAACTGGGAGTGGGTGCCTTCCATCACGCTGTGGACTCGCCACCAATGCCGCGTCGACTGCGAGTTTGCCCAGGTCTACCGTCCCTTGCGCAACAAGTGGATGGATTCATATATGTTGAAACTACGCGGGCGGTTTGGACCGCGCTCGTTCGCCAAGTCGACCGTGCTGCGCGACCTGATCATGCTCCGACGAGCCAATATGCCCTGGATTACTGGGTTCATGAGCGACCAAAAGCCCAGCCACGGCGACCCCACCTACGTCACCATGTTCCTCAACCACCCCACGGCCCTCATCACCGGCACCGAGACCCTCGCCCGCAAACTCAAAGCCGCCTGCGTGTACATGGACATGCACAAGGATCGCCGCGGCCACTACCACGTCGACATCACCCTTATGGCTGAGGACGCCTCCACCACCGAGCCGATGGCCCTCACCGCACAGTACGGCCAGCTCCTCGAGCGCACCATCCGACGCAACCCTCCCATCTGGCTCTGGACCCACAAGCGCTGGAAACGCCCCGTTCAACTGAAAACTGAAAACTGAAAACTGGCAATGCCTCCTATTGCGGTAATAATATTGAATTGGAATGGCGCGGCGCTGCTGCGCCAGTACCTGCCATCGGTGGTCGCCAACACCCCCACTGACATCGCCCGGGTGATCGTCGCCGACAACGGCTCCACCGACGACTCCCTGCGCATCCTCGCCCAGGAGTTCCCTGGAGTGACCGTGCTCCCTTTCACCGAAAACTACGGCTACGCCAAGGGCTACAATGTCGCTATCGACAAGACGCGCTACCGCTACACCGTGCTGCTCAACTCCGATGTCGAGACTCCCCCGGGGTGGCTGCGCCCCCTATATGAGTACATGGAGGCCAACCCCGACGTCGCCGCGTGCCAGCCCAAGATCCTGTCGTGGACCGATAAGGAGAAATTTGAGTACGCCGGCGCCGCAGGTGGCTACCTCGACCGTCACGGCTACCCCTACTGCCGAGGCCGCGTGTTCGACTCCATCGAGGTGGACCACGGACAGTACGACACGGTTGCGAACATCCACTGGGCCTCGGGGGCCGCGCTGATGGTGCGCAGCGACGAGTACCTCGCCGCCGGAGGGCTCGACCCGCAATTCTTCGCCCACATGGAGGAGATCGACCTCTGTTGGCGACTGCTACGCCGCGGCCGCAAGGTGATGGCCGTCCCCGGCGGCAGCGTTTACCACCTCGGCGGCGGGAGTTTGCCTGCCGGTAATCCCCGCAAAACCTACCTCAACTTCCGCAACAACCTGCTGTTGCTGTACAAGAACCTCTCGCGGCGCGACGGGCGCCGACTGCTCCTTAAGCGGCGTCTCTTGGACACACTCGCTTGGGGCAAATTCATGGTTACCCTGGATTTCGCCAACGCCAACGCCATCCTGCGCGCCCACCGCGACTACCGCCGCATGCGCCGCGGCTACAACCCGGCCCCCGACGACACCCCCAAC
>JAJBVP010000063.1 GCA_020859755.1 Bacteroidales bacterium
TCGAAATATCGGGCAAGTCAAATATGCCCTATATGGCTAATTCAACCAACAGGTAGATTAAAATCCATAAAGGCTGAAAACTGAAAACTGAAAACTGAAAACTGAAAACTATACAAGCCATGCCTGAATCCAATTTTATCGACTATGTGAAGATCCTTTGCCGCTCGGGCAAGGGAGGCGCCGGTTCGCGTCACTTCTATCGTGCCAAATACGTGCCTAAGGGAGGACCTGACGGTGGCGATGGCGGTCGCGGCGGTCACATCATATTGAAGGGCAATTCCCACATGTGGACACTGCTCCCGTTGAAATATCGTCGACACATCTTCGCCGGCAACGGTCAGTCGGGTTCGGGTGGCCGATCATTCGGCAAGGATGGCGACGACGTGGTGGTAGAAGTGCCCTGCGGTACGGTAGTGTTTGACGCCGAGACTGGCGAGTACCTCACGGAAGTTACCGACGACGGCCAAGAGGTAAAACTCCTCAAAGGCGGTCGTGGCGGCTTGGGCAACTGGCATTTCAAGAGCGCCACCAACCGCACCCCCCGCTACGCTCAGCCTGGCGAACCAGCCATAGAGAAAAGCGTGATCCTGGAGCTGAAACTGCTGGCCGACGTGGGCTTGGTAGGTTTCCCCAACGCGGGCAAATCCACATTGCTATCGGCTGTTTCAGCCGCGCGTCCCAAAATCGCCGACTATCCCTTCACGACGATGGAGCCGCAACTGGGCATCGTGCCCTATCGCGACAACCGCTCGTTTGTGATGGCCGACATTCCCGGTATCATCGAGGGGGCAAGCGAGGGCAAGGGCCTTGGATTGCGATTCCTGCGACACATCGAGCGCAACGCCGTGCTGCTGTTTATGGTACCTGCCGACGCTGACGACATCAAGAAGGAATATGAGATACTGCTGGGCGAGTTGGAGCGTTTCAACCCCCAACTGGTAGACAAACCCCGCATACTTGCTATATCCAAGAGCGACATGCTCGACGCCGAACTCATCGACGAGATCAAGAAACACCTTCCCGAGGACGTGCCCCACGTGTTCATCTCCGCTGTAACCGGCCAGGGGATTGACCACCTGAAGGACGTGCTGTGGAATGCCATCAACGACCCCGCCAACCAGAATATCGACCAGCAAATCACCCACCGACCCCTCGACGTGCGCCATCGCGTGAAAGAGGAAGACGAATTCATCTTCGAGCCTGCGCCTATCGAGGAAGATGAGGACATTATCGAAGAGGATTGGGACGAAGATGGCTACGAATGGGACGAAGACATTGAGCCTTAAGTGGTAAGTGTGAAGTGTTAGTGATTAAGTATAATGGCTAACAAAACTGAAAACTGAATGCTGAAAACTGAAAGCTGAAAACTGAAAACTGAAAGCTGAAAACTGAAAACTTATATACCCCCATGAATAAACCAATCATTATCTTTTTTACGGCGTTGACAGCAATGAGCGCCAGCGCCGCCCGGGGCGACGATAAAGTGGTGGTACCCGACAGCACGGGCTTCAAGTTTACCGACACCCTGGTACTCGAGACCACCCCGGTGAAAAATCAAAACAAGTCGGGAACATGCTGGTGCTTCGCCGGCAACTCGTTCTTCGAGGACGAGATTTTGCACTCCAAAGGCGACACTGTCGACCTCTCGGAGATGTTCGTCGTGCGTCAATGCTATCTTGACAAGGCCGATCGCTACGTGCGCCTGGGCGGCGTGTGCAACTTCTCCCCTGGTGGCAGCATCCTCGACGTGCCTTACGTATGGGCCAAGGTGGGCGCTGTGCCCGAGGACGCTTATAGCGGACTGGCCTATGGCGAGGACAAGCATCAGCATGGCGAATTGCAAGCCGTGCTTGAGGCTTATCTCAAGGGAGTGGTGAAGAACCCCAACAAACGCTTGTCGACGGCCTGGCGAAAAGGCTTTGAAGCCATCCTCGACGCTTACCTGGGGGAGGTTCCCACCACGTTCAATGTCAATGGTCGATCCTACACGCCGCAGAGCTACGCCGAATCGCTTGGGCTCAACATTGAGAACTACACCCCCGTCACCTCATTCTCCCACCACCCATTTTACACTCCCTTCCCTTTGGAGGTGGCCGACAACTGGCTTTGGGCTGGTTATCAGAATGTACCGTTGAATGAGTTGAAGGAGATAGTCGACTATTCGCTCGACCAAGGGCATTCGATCGTATGGGCGGCCGACGTAAGCGAGCCGGGCTTCAAGTGGCGCAAAGGCTACGCGGTAATGCCCAAAGAGAAGAAACAGGAGGACCTTGAGGGCACCGAGCTGTCGCGCTGGGTGCAACTCTCCGATAAAGACCGCCAAGAAGAGATGTACGACATAAAGGGACCGGTGGAGGAGATCGAAGTGACCCAGGAGTCGCGCCAAGAGATGTTTGACCGCCAGGAAACAACCGACGACCACGGCATGGTGATCATCGGCAAAGCTGTCGACCAGGAGGGCAACCCTTATTATAAGGTAAAGAATTCGTGGGACACCAACCAGCTGTACAACGGCTACTTCTACGTCTCCGAGCCTTATTTCCTGGCCAAAACAATCTCCATCCTTGTCAACAACGATGGCATTCCTACCCCAATCAAGAAGAAATTCAAGTGATGGAGTTTCTAAAGGGGCAAAGGATTAAAGGATTAAAGATAGCTTTTAGCCATGAAAAAGATAGCAATAGCAATTTCCGCTTGTGGCGGGCTGATAGCCATGAGCGGCTGCCACGGAGATGAGACCAATAGGGGATTGATTTACCGATGCGACGAATACTCGGTTTACGAGGATTCGGTGGTGCAGGGTGAATTCAAGGCCGTGGCCGTAAGCCCCACCGAGATTACAACCAATTACCGCTCGCCTGAGCTTTCGGGAGCGTCGTCGAAGGTACAGTTCCGCTTTTCGCTCAACAGCCGCGACAACGAGCTGTTACCTGGCCGTAGCCACAACACAATCATCGGTTTGGCCGGCGAGAAGGACCGCGTGTGGCTCTTTGGCGACACCGTAGGCGAGATTTCCCCGCAAGCCAAAGGCGAGACACTGCCCAACGACACCGAGTGGACCCTGCGCCTCGACATGCGCCCCGTGCTTCGCTCGTTCAAGCAACTCGGCTACTATGTTACCCCCACAAGCGACACCATCTACGCCGACGACTTCAAGGGCGTTTGGGTGGCTGGCTCTGTGGAACCACTGAGCTGGGACTTCGAGAACCTTTACGGCAAGGACGACCGCAAGCTGGTTGACCGTGGCGACTCCATTTTCGAGGTCACCCTCACAGTCAACCCCACCACCGAACGTCCACAGGACCCCACTGGCTGGCGAGTGGATTCCATCAACCCCCACTATCCCACTTTTACCGCCAAGCAGATGCTTCCGATGGCCGTTTACAATATGGGCATCGCCGACATCGTGAGCAACATTCGCCCCGATGAGTGCTTCCGCGCCGGCAAGGAGTGGGACGGCGTGTGGACCCGCGACGTCTCCTACGCCATCTACCTTTCCCTGGCCTATCTCGACCCTCAACGCTCGATGAGCTCCCTGCGCGCCAAGGTGAAGAACGGCCATATCATCCAGGATACCGGCACAGGCGGCGCTTGGCCCGTGTCGAGCGATCGTATCGTGTGGTCGCTGGCAGCTTGGGAGATCTACCTTACCACCGGCGACCGCGCTTGGCTGGCTGAGGCCGCCCAGATTATCGCCAACACTCTGGAGGCCGACATGAAAGTGGTATATGATCCTTATTATAAAATGATGCACGGCGAGCAAAGCTACCTCGACTGGCGTGAGCAGACCTATCCACGCTGGATGCAACCCAAGGATATCTACGAGTCGATGTGCCTTGGCACCAACGTGGTTTTCTGCCAAGCGTGCAAAATCCTCGGCATGATGTCACAGGAGATGCAGTCTCAAGGGTCGGGCGAGCAATTATCACCTGAGGTTGACAAGATTGTAGCCAAGGGAGAGGAGTTGCGCCAATCGATCAACACTCGCCTGTGGATGCCACAACGCGGCTACTACAGCGAATACCTCTACGGTGGGGCTTACGCGATCCAGTCGCAATCCAACGACAACCTTGGCCAGGCGTTGAGCGTGATCTTCGACGTCGCTACCCCTGATATGTCCAAATCCTTGGTGGAGAAAACGCCCGTGGTACCTTTCGGCACCCCCTCGGTATATCCCCAGCTTCCCGATATCAAGCCTTATCACAACGATGCTGTGTGGCCGTTTGTACAAGCCTATTGGAACCTGGCTTGTGCCAAGACCGGCAACATGACCGCCCTTGACGCCGGTATCGCCGCCATCTATCGTGCCGCAGCGCTATTTAGCACCAACAAGGAACTTTATGTGGCCTCGAATGGCGATTACCGCGGCACCGCGGTCAACTCCGACAGCCAATTGTGGAGTTGCGCAGGCAACGTGGCCATGGTGTTCCGAGTGTTCGCCGGAATGTCGTTCACAACCAAGGGTATAGAGTTGAATCCCGTCGTGCCCACATGGCTCACTGGCGACAAGGTAATCGATGGCTTCAAATACCGCGACGCCGTGCTCAGTGTCACAATAAAGGGCACCGGCACCAAGATTGCAGCCATGACCATCGACAACAAGCCCGTCGAGCTTTCATCGTCGAGCGACGCCTATATTATTCCTGCCGACCTGCAAGGCGACCACAAGATCGTGGTAACCATGGCCGACAACAAGGTTGATCGCTCCTCGATGAACCTCTGCTCGCAGCGCTGGATGCCATCAACGCCACTGGTGGATTGGACTACGGGCAACCAAGCCACGATCACCAACTACCAAGACGGCATGAGCTACCAAGTGTTCCTTAATTCAGTAGCCGAGGGCGACATCTCGGAGGGCAAGTACACCTTGGCCGACGCCAAGATCTTCACGATGGTAGATCTTGTGCCCATCGAGGGCGATATTGAGGGATTCACCTGTCGCCCCTACGAGTATATCCCTGAAGGGTCGTTGATAATGGTGCAGGCCGAGGATTTCGCTCGCGGCGGCACAAAATATGTGGTTGATCCTGCCAAGGCATCCCGATTCGTGGAATTGACCCTGAAACCGTTGCGATTCACAGTCAACGTCCCTCAGGAGGGCGACTACTTCATCGATGCCCGCTACGCCAATGGCAACGGACCAATTAACACCGAGAACAAATGCTGCATCCGCTCGCTAATGGTCAACGATAGCTATGCAGGTTCGCTCGTGATGCCCCAACGCGGCTTGGGCGAATGGCTCTCCACAGGCTACTCCAACATGCTGCGTGCCCACCTCCAAGGAGGCGACAACACCCTGGAAATCATCTACAATCCTTGGGACGAGAACATGAACGCCGACGTCAACACTGCTCTTATCGACTTTATCCGTATCATTAAAAAATAAACCCCCATGATGAAACACTTCATTTCAATTGCCCTTGCCACGGTTGTGGCTTTCAGCGCCATGGCCGCAAAGACCGCAAAACCCCGTGTAGACCGTATCGACCCGCCCTACTGGTGGACCGGCATGGCCAACGACACATTGCAGCTGATGGTGATGGGTCCCGACATCCGCGACGCCGAGCTATCGATCGACTATCCTGGCGTGGAAATCGCCGAGGTGGCACGGTTGGATTCCCCCAACTATATGTGGGTGTATCTCGTAGTGGGCGATGAGGCTCAGCCGGGAACAGTCGACCTAAAATTCGCCAACGGCAAGAAGGTGACCTCGGTCCCCTACTCTCTCAAGGCTCGCCAAGGCAACGACGCCATCAAGCCGTTTGACGCGTCGGATGTGCTTTACTTGATTATGCCCGACCGTTTCGCCGACGGCGACCAGTCGAACAACAGCGGACAAAAGGAGCTAAAGGAACCCTACACGGTTGACCGCAGCGACCCCAACGCTCGCCACGGCGGCGATATCAAGGGCATGCTCGACCACTTGGATTACATCGACTCGCTGGGAGTTACAGCCGTGTGGGTCAACCCCGTGCTCACCAACGACATGCCCAACGGTGCCTACCACGGTTACGCCACCACCGATTACTACAACATCGACCCCCGCTTCGGCTCCAACAAGGAGTGGGAGGAGTTTGTCAAAGCCTGTCACGACCGTGGAATCAAGGTGGTGATGGACATGATTTTCAACCACTGCGGCAGCTCGCATCCGTGGTTCACCGACCGTCCCTCCAAGGATTGGTTCAACTTCCCCGACGGATATGTGCAGACGAGCTATCGCCTGTCGACTGTTTACGACCCCTACGCCTCGGATTACGACAAGGACCGCACCGTCAAGGGATGGTTCGTAGAGTCAATGCCCGACCTCAACCAGAATAATAAGCACCTGATGGACTACTTGATCCAAAACTCCATCTTCTGGATCGAGGACTCCAAGATTGACGGCATACGCATGGATACCCACCCCTACGCCTACATGGAGCCGATGGCACGCTGGATCAAGACTGTGCAGAAGGAGTATCCCGGTTACAATATTGTGGGCGAATGCTGGTACGACAACGAAGGCTCGGAAGCGTTCTGGCAAAGTGGATCCAAGGTCAATCCCGGCGACTCGGCTCTTCCCACGGTGATGGACTTTTGGTTTGCCGCCGGAGGAAATCAATATTGGAGCGCTGAGACCGATCCCTGGGGTGGCTTGAACAAGGTTTACGACCACCTTGCCCTCGACTACCTCTTCCCCGACCCGCAGAAGATCCTGGTGTTCCTTGACAACCACGACACCGACCGCCTGCTGCTCGAGGAGCCTGAGGACCTTGGCTGGTGGAAGCAAGCCATGACGTTCCTGCTTACCTCCCGTGGCATCCCGCAAATTTACTACGGCACCGAGTTGCTGATGAACGGCACCAAGAAGGTGAGCGACGGCTACATCCGCCTTGACATGCCTGGTGGATTCCCCGGCGACACTGGCAATGTGTTCACCCGCGAGGGCCGAAGCGACAAGCAGAACGAGGCCTATGACTTCCTGTCCAACGTCCTGAAGTGGCGCAAAGGCGATGCCAACGTGGTAATCGCCAAGGGCTCGCTCAAGCATTTCATGCCCCAAAACGGAATCTACGCCTATATGCGCAAGCTTGGCGACAAGGAGGTGATGGTGTTGATGAACGGCAACGACTCAGAAGTTACAACCGAGATGGACCGCACGCTCGAGGTACTCCCCATTGGCTCACAGTGGACCGACCTGATCACAGGCCAACAGTTCACGGTGCCCTCCGAGATGACCTTCGGCCCACGCCAAACCTTCATCCTCTACAACTTTTAGCTTCCCAACAAGGATCGTGGGCGCCCTCGCCCGTCTTGCCCCCGAGCGCGTGCGTGCTCCGATCCTCACCGGGGGCCCTAAAGACCCAAAAATTGATTGCCCGAAAATTCCACTATTCGGGCAATCAATTTTTTTGCAACAATTTAAGTTAATAAGTTGTTATTAGATAAAACGCGAAAAGAAGTTTAACTAATTTATACTTATCGTTATGAAAGCCTTACAAATGAATTACTGGGGACAGTCGAAATACTGGTGGCTCGTCCTTATCGTAGGTATCCTTATGGTGATCGGGGGATTCGCTTACTGGTTCTGGCCTGCAGCCGGATACGCAATAGCATCCCAGATCTTTGGCTGGCTGCTGATCCTCGGCGGCATCGTGCAGCTGTGCGTTTCGGCTGGCGCCAATCGTCCTCGCGGTTGGGGCTGGTGGCTCGCCGGAGGCGTGATCGACATGTTCATCGGTTTCTTGCTTGTGCGCAGTGTCATCCTCTCCGAGATTGTCTTCCCTTATTTCCTCGCGTTCATCTTCCTGTTCTGGGGCTTTGAGGCCCTCGTTGGTTCAGTGAGCTCACGCGAACGCCGCTACTGGTGGCTCTACCTTATCAATGGCATCCTCCTTATCTTGATCGGCTTCTTCTTCCTTGAGGCTGGCTGGACTCAGGACATGTACATGGTATCCTTCCTTACCGCTCTGGCATTCATCTACTGGGGTTTCTCAATCGCAATGGGTAGCTACGATATGCGTCCCGTTGGCCCCGGCGATGGTGAATAACCAACCTCCATCTTTCATCCTTTCATCCTTTAAAAGAATAAAGGAAAAAGGAGAAAACAATTAAGGCATTAAATAACTCTATATAATCAGCGCCGCCCGCGTCCACCAGTGACACGGGCGGCGCTAAGGCTTTTTAAGAAAGATGTGCTTGATTTTGGCACATAGGCCATATTACCTTTGCGACATAATCAAAAATCAGTAACACCCACTATCATGGAAAAGCCCATTATCCTCTCCGAACGCGTGATCAACACCCTTAAAAGCCTTGCTCCCCAGCAGCGCAAAGCGATCGCCTGGGCACTGATGGACGATATCGTCCTTGGCGAAGGCACCGGCAACCTCTCCCCCCTGAACGCCATGCTCTACGCCATGATCGCCCACTACGTGCGACAGGATTCCTCGCGCATGAACAACGAGGGAAAAACCTCCTCGACCACCCCTTTTGACCGACCCACACGCATGGCTGTGGCATTCTGACACTCTCTCATCCACTTTTATAGTTGATTCGTCAAATTTCTTGGCTATTTCATCAGCTTTTAGACAAATTTCACACGCCATATTGGGAAAAATGTCTATATTTGTACCAGTTTAGTAACCACGTTAAACCTTTGGCCCCTAAACGTGTCTAAATGATAAATTTAACCGGGTTTCGGCCCACTACTTTATAAGCCATGATGATCGAATTTAAGCAAATCGCAACAGCTATCGCTCTGGCAGTAGTCGCTTCGGGCGTGACTTCAGCTTATGCCTCGACTCTTGACGACGATATCTACTTCTCCTCCAAGCCTAAGAAGGAGACTAAGACAACGACTAAGTCGACCACCACATCGACCTCGACCCAATACACCCCTCAGTCGGCCGTGACCACCACTGCCGCCACTACGACCACGACCAGTTCCAACTACGCCGAGGAGCGCGACGTCGACGAATACAACCGCCGTTACACCTCCACCGACGAGTACACCGACTCGGTCGCCTCGCTTGACGACGCCTCCAACGACTTCACCTATACCAACCGCATCGAGCGTTTCTATAACCCCGACATTGTCGAGGGCTCCAACGACACCGAACTGCAGGACTACTATTACACAGCCCTGGAGGATCAGGCCGAAACATCGGTGACCAACATCAACCTCTACGTTGTCCCCTCCTACGTGGGCTACTGGGATAACTTCTGGAGCTGCCGCACCTACTGGGACGGCTGGTGGGGACCCTCCTGGTCGCTCACCTGGACTCCCGGCTGGGGTTGGAGCTACGGCTGGGGCATCGGCGTTTTCCCCGCTTACACATGGAGCTGGGGTTACGGCTGGGGTCCCTCCTGGGGTTGGGGCTGGGGATGGGGTCCCCGTC
>JAJBVP010000136.1 GCA_020859755.1 Bacteroidales bacterium
TTGACTTTATTATTCTCCGGGCGTAAAAAAATCGCTTTTTTTATGTACCTTTGCGAAATTAAAGTGAGGATATCAGATATGACCACCCCGACTACACCCGTGAAAAAACGATCCAATCGTGCGATAATCACCACGTTATGGCTGGTGTTTGGTTGCTGCGTCGCAGCCACGATCGTGTTTTTCTTCATGATATACAACGGCATGATCGGTTACATGCCCCCTGTGGAGGAGTTGAAGAACCCCCATGACAAGTTTGCTTCGGTGATCTACTCGTCCGACGGCCAGGAGATGGGCCGTTATTTCCGCAACAAGGGCAACCGCGTGTACGTCGACTTTGACGAAATCTCCCCCCACGTTGTGGACGCTCTGATCGCTACCGAGGACTCCCGATTCCTCGACCACTCGGGCATCGATATGCGCGCCATGGGCCGCGTGCTGTTCAAAACCCTGCTTATGGGCAACAAGAACGCCGGCGGCGGCTCCACCATTACCCAGCAATTGGCCAAGCAGCTCTATTCGCCGTCGTCGAGCGGGCTGATCGACCGCGCTCTCCAAAAGCCTATCGAGTGGATGATCGCCGTGAAGCTCGAGCGCTTCTACTCCAAGGATGAGATCATAAGGATGTATCTCAATCAATTCGACTTCCTGTACAACGCCGTTGGTATCAAGTCGGCGTCCTACGTGTATTTCGGCAAGGATCCCAAGGACCTGAAAATCGAGGAGGCAGCCACGCTCGTGGGCATGGTGAAGAACCCCGCGTTCTACAACCCCGTGCGCCACAACGAGCGCACGCGCCAGCGCCGCAACACGGTATTAAAATTAATGTACGATAACGGCAAGATCAACAAGGCCGAATTGGACTCCCTATGCGACCTGCCGTTGACCCTTGAATTCCACCGCGTTGACCACAAGGACGGTATCGCTCCCTACTTCCGCGAGGAGCTTCGTCGCGTGCTTACAGCCAAGAAACCCAATCGCAGTGACTATCGCGGCTGGGAGAAACAGAAATTCATCGACGACTCCATCGCTTGGGAAACCAATCCGCTATTTGGCTGGATCGAGAAAAACCCCAAGCCCGACGGCACAAAATACGACATCTACACCGACGGCCTGAAAATCCACACGTCGATCGACTCACGCATGCAGCAGTATGCCGAGGAGGCAGTGGCCGAGCACATGGCGTCGCTCCAGCAGCAGTTCTTCCGTGAAAAACGCGGGGTGAAGGGCGCGCCGTTCACCACCAACCGTAATGAATTGTCACAGAAACAGCTCGACGCTATCATCCTGCGCTCGATGAAGCAAACCGACCGCTACCGCTCGCTCACGGCCGCGGGGATGAGTGAGCAGGAAGCACTTGCAACGTTCGACCGCCCCGAGGAGATGAGCGTGTTCTCCTATCGCGGCACGATCGACACCATCATGACTCCGCGCGACTCTCTGCTCTATCTCAAGCATTTCCTGCGCACGGGATTCATGTCGATGGACCCCAAGAACGGCCAGGTGAAGGCCTATGTGGGAGGCCCCGATTACCATTTCTTCCAGTATGACATGGTGTCGCAGGGACGCCGCCAGATTGGTTCGACCATCAAGACGTTCCTCTACACCTATGCGATGGAGGAGGGTTACACGCCTTGCGATCAACTGCTTAATGCCCAACCTGTTATCACGGATGAGGCTGGCAATGTGTGGATGCCGCGTAATTCCGGCTCGGCGCGCGTGGGCGAGATGGTGGACCTGCGTTGGGCGTTGACCAACTCCAACAACTGGATCTCGGCCCGCTTGATGAACGAGTTGAACCCTGCCACGCTCGTGCGCAATATGCACAACTTCGGCATCACCAATGAGTTGCCCGCTGTGAAATCTCTCTGCTTGGGTCCTTGCGATGTGTCGGTAAAGGAGATGGTGACCGCCTACTCGGCGTTCTCCAACAAGGGCATGCGCGTCGATCCAATCTTCGTCACCTCGATTACCGATGCCAACGGCAACACGCTTGCTGAGTTCTCCCCTCGCCACACCGAGGTGATCGGCGAGAAAGCCTACTACCGCATTCTCTCGATACTGCTGAATGTGGTCGACTCGGGTACCGGCAATCGCCTGCGCCGCGCGCCGTTCAATATCACCGCCGAGATGGGAGGCAAAACCGGTACGACCAACTCCAACTCCGACGGCTGGTTCATGGCCTTTACCCCCGACTTGGTATCGGGCGTATGGGTAGGTGGTGAGGAGCGCTACATCCATTTCAACTCCATGGCTCAAGGCCAAGGCGCTTCGATGGCCCTGCCTATCTACGGCAAATTTATAACCAAGGTTTACCGCGACCCATCGCTGCCGTATTCCCAGGATTCGCGCTTTGAGTTCCCCGAGGGGATAAACCTCTGCGAGAAAGAGTATTACGGTGAATACGAGCATCCCGAGGAAGTGGTTGAATCGGTAGAAGGAGTATTCGATTAAGGGCCGGTGGCCTTACTTCGACCGAGGCAAGAGGCAAGAGGCAAGAGGCAAGAGGCAAGAGGCAAGAGGCGAGAGGAAAGGATTAAAGGAATAAAGACGATGACTACCAGACGACAATTTCTAAAAACAACATCATTGGCTGCCATTGGCGCCGCTATCGGCCTTAATGCCAAGGGCGATACAATATCTGTGCCGCAAGGTGTCAACCAAAACACTACCCCGCTTGGCTCGGGGCGGATGTCGCTTACATATTTTCCTTATGAGTTGAAACTCAGGCACGTGTTCACCGTAGCCTCCAATTCCCGCACAACCACTCCGGACGTGCAGTGCGAGTTGCATTACGACGGCGTGACGGGCTACGGAGAGGCGTCGATGCCGCCGTATCTCGCGGCCGAATTGGGCACGGTCGATTCGGTGTGCGCCTTCCTCCAAAAGGTGGCCGATGGAGTTGGCCAATTCTCGTCGCCTTTTGAGATGGAGGATATACTGGCCTGGGTTGACTCGCTCGACGAGGCCAACTCGGCTGGCAAAGCCGCTGTCGATATCGCCCTGCACGACCTCGTGGGCAAACTCCTCGGCGCTCCTTGGCACCGTATCTGGGGCCTTGACCGCCAGAAAGCACCCTCGACCACTTACACCATCACCATCAACACCCGTGAGGTGACGATGGCCCATGCCCAGGAGTGCGCCTCGCTTTATAATATTTTAAAGGTGAAGCTGGGCCGCGACAACGACCGCGAGATGATCGAGACCATCCGCGAGGTCACCGACTTGCCTATCGCAGTGGATGTCAACCAAGGCTGGCGCGACCGCGAACACGCCCTGGAGATGATCAACTGGCTGGCTGAGCGCAACATAGTGATGGTGGAACAACCTATGCCAAAAACCCAACTCGACGACATCGCCTGGGTGGCTGAGCGCTCGCCTCTGCCCATCTTCGCCGACGAGAGCGTGCAACGCCTGGGCGACATCCCTCGCCTGAAGGGAATCTTCACGGGTATCAATATAAAGTTGATGAAATGCACCGGCATGCGTGAGGCTTGGAAGATGTTGACGCTGACCAAAGCCTTGGGAATGAAGGTGATGATCGGTTGCATGACCGAGACCTCGTGTGGCATCTCAGCGGCTTCCCAGTTGTCGCCGGCGGTCGATTTCGCCGACCTCGACGGCAACATCGACATCCTCAACGACCGCTTCAACGGGGTAAAAGTGGTTGACGGTCGCTTGGTGATTCCCGAAGGCCCAGGCCACGGCGCCCAGCTACTATAAGTTATAAGATCACGCGGATTGAAAGAATTGAAAGGATTCTTTAGACCTGCCTACAAAAAAGCAGATTGAAAGAATATTTTTTCAATTCTTTCAATCTGCGTGATTTTTATAGCGGGATGTTGTGGCTTAGGCTTTTACGCGCTCAACGTAGGAGCCGTCGCGGGTGTCGATACGCACCATGTCGCCGATGTTGCAGAACAGGGGCACGCGCACCTCGGCGCCGGTCTCAACGGTTGCGGGCTTGAGGGTGTTGGTGGCGGTGTCGCCCTTGATGCCAGGCTCGGTGTAGGAGACCTCAAGCACAACGGAGGTGGGCATCTCGCAAGTGAGCACCTCCTCCTTGGAAGCCTCTACCATAGCCTCGCAAATCTCGCCCTCCTTGAGGAACTCGCTGCCTTGGATCACCTCGGCGGGGAGGGTGATCTGCTCGAATGTCTCGGTGTGCATGAAGTTGAGGCCCATGTCGTCCTTGTAGAGATATTGGTAGGGACGGCGCTCTACGCGCACCTCGTTAATCTTGACGCCCGAGTTCCAGGTTTTGTCGATTACACGGCCATTCTTGAGGTTTTTGAGCTTAGTGCGAACGAAAGCGGGGCCTTTGCCGGGCTTTACGTGGAGGAATTCAACGATGGTGAAGTAGGTGCCGTCGATGTCGAGGCACATGCCGTTCTTGAAATCAGCTGTTGTTGCCATAAATGTCTTTGTGGAATTTTTGTGTTATTTTGCCGCGAATTTACGAAAAATCCCCGAAACCACCAATAACTGAGCACTTAACCACCAATTATTGATTATGGTTAAGCCACTAATTTCACGAATTTACACCAATTTATTGTTTCTGCAAATTAGTGTCAATTCGTGAAATTCGTGGCTAAACTTCTATTCGGGGCCTTAGCGGAGCTTGTTGCGGAGGAAGTGGCCGCGGGAGTATAGGTAGAAGAGGGCGGCCCCGGCGGCGTTGACACCCCAAGCCCACCAGAAGGCGGCATGGAATCCGTGATATTGCGACACCATGCCGCCAATCAAGGTGCCCAAGCCCATGCCCACGTCCCAGGATACGAGCAGCGTGGAGTTGGCGGTGCCGCGACGCTCGTGGGGCGCGAGGTTGATGAACATCGACTGGAACGCCGGGAACATGTGGCCGTTGCCCAAGCCTATGATCAATGCGGCCCCGTAATATCCCCAAAGGTTGTGCATCGACGCGAACAGGAAGTAGCCCAGGAGCGACACTGCGATGCCCACCGATGCGTTTCGGGCGATAAGGCCTTTGCGGAGGGTGCGCGTGCCGGTCAAGCGCGACAGGATGAGTCCGCCAGCCAGCAGGGCGAAGAAGAGGCCGGTACCCGAGGTGATGCCCAATTCCTCTTGGCCGTAAATAGCGATATAAGTGGCAAGCACGCCGTAGGAGAAAGCGAAGCAAATCATTGTCACGCCCTGGCTCCAGCCTTTCAACAGGATAAAGCGGTCGAACGAGAGTTTTTCCTTGCCGGGTACTTTCGGTCGGGGTTTCAATTTCAATGATGAGTCGATGCAAAAGCCGATTAGCGCGAAGCCCAGCGATAGGTAGAACAGCAGGTCGAAACTCTCGATTTCGGCCCAAATCAACAGTGCCACCGTGGGGCCGATGGCCGTGGCGATGTTGTTGCTAAGTCCGTAATAACCGATGCCTTCGCTTCGGCGTGAAGAGGGTAGGACGTCGATAGCCACGGTGGAGTTGGACACGGTAGCGGCACCGAAGGGCAGGCCGTGCAAGGTTCTTACCCAAGTGAATGCCAGCAGCGAGCCGGCCAAAATGTAGCCGCCGAAGAACAACGCGAACACCAGATAGCAAGTCAAAAGCACGATTTTGCGAGGGAAGGAATCCACCAAATATCCGCTGAACGGCCTGATAATAAGTGTGGTAACCGAGTATCCGGCCAGTACCAAGCCGATAGCTTCCTTGTCGGCGCCAAACTCCTCCTGCAAGTACAACGGCAGCAACGGCGTCAACAGCATGAACGAGAAGAACAGCATGAAATTGGCCACCCACACCTTGCGGTAGTTGGAGTTCCACAGTTTCTCTTTTACCTTACCCTCTTCCATAATTTTTACCTTAGAAACGTCATTAGCCGTTTAAGCCGTAGAAAAGCTTTGGCCATATCTATATAACAGCTAATCGACCGCGAAGTTACCGAAAATCCCCCAACCCGCGTATAAAAAAGTGACGGTCGATTTATTTATCGCCGTAGTGACCCAAAGCCGAGAGCACAAGAACAGTCACCACCTCGTCATGAATTTCATACACTAAACGATCCTTATCGTTAATAGTGCGTGACCAGGTTTCCGTATCGCCAAAATATTTGAGACGTTCGGGGTGGCCGGTTCCCATTCGGGGATGTTCCATCAACTCTTCTAGGAGTTTTCTGGCCTTACGAAATCCAATAGGATTAGAGCGTTTCAGCGATGCCAAATCGACTTTGGCTGCATGGGTATAATCAATTTTGTAGCTCATAGAGAATCCAGCCAGCGATTCATATCTTCCTTGTTGTCAAAGCTAAAGGTTTCCCCACGCAAAAATTCAGATCTGCCTTTTTCCACTTTTGCCAGAAATTCAGGTGATGGGATCATTTGATCATCGGTGAATCCCAATATTAAATAGCCTCCTCTGCGGTTGCGGGGACGGACAATAACGCGGTCACCAGCGTCCACTCGGGAGAAGGCCTCCGATTGACGATCGCGGAATTCGCGAGATGTATAAACGTATTGTGCCATATAAGTAAAATTTAGTGGTACGCGCAATGGTACGCGAATATAACAATTTTCTTTGGAAATGCTATAGTTAAAAAGTTGAAAATATTGGGGAAACGAGGAATTTTGTAACTTTGCGGGAAAATGAGTGGAAGATGAAGAGGATTGGACTGCTGAGCGATACTCATAGCTGCTGGGACGACCGGTATGTGAAGTATTTCAAGGAGTGCGACGAGATATGGCACGCGGGCGATATCGGCTGCGTCGACACGCTACGCCGCTTGGCCGGGATTGCGCCGGTGATACGGGCTGTCAGGGGCAATATCGACTCGGGCGAGGTGGCGAGGCAGTTGCGCGACGTGGAGATTTTCGAGGTGGAGGGCGCCAAGGTGCTGTTGACCCATATCGGAGGGTACCCCGGGCGTTATGCGCCGGGCATCGAGCGGCTGCTGCGCGACAACGGGATCACGATATGGGTGAGCGGGCATAGCCACATCCTCCGAGTGATGCGCGACCCTAAGTGGGGCTGCCTGCACATCAACCCAGGAGCGGCGGGCAATACTGGCTGGCACACCGAGCGCACGCTCATACGCTTCTCCATCAACAGCGGTATCCCCTGCGACCTCGATGTCGTCACCCTCGGCACGCGTCTAAAACGCCTCTAATCCCTGTGTGCTCTTTTGTGTC
The DNA here is from genome assembly GCA_020859755.1 of Bacteroidales bacterium. Lineage (GTDB taxonomy): Bacteria > Bacteroidota > Bacteroidia > Bacteroidales > Muribaculaceae > JAJPXC01. The sequence continues at coordinate 7,132 of JAJBVP010000136.1, forward strand.
CTTTCATGGTATAGGAAATTCTGAGGAATTTAACGGTGATAAGTTAAAAAACTTAATGAATCGGCTTTTTTATGCTCGTGGTTGTTGTATCTTTGTACCCAAATAGCAAAAACGACTATGAGCGAAATTATCGAGCAAGAGAACCATCCGATCGAGGAGCCGATTGAGACAATCCCCGCTTCCCAAGTAGAAACTATCCCCGAGGGCATTGTTGACGGCCCCGTGGGCGATATCGAGATCTTCCCGGCCGACGCCGACGTGGAGGAGCTCTCCGCCGACGACGAGGAGAAACCCGAGCAAAACCCCTTCGCGGCCTTGGGCGTGGAGCCGCGTCTGGTGAAGGCGATCGAGGAGCTGGGCTTCGCCACGCCTATGCCTGTGCAGGCCAAGGTGATACCCCACCTGCTGTCGAAGGAGGGCGACGTGGTAGCGTTGGCCCAAACCGGTACGGGCAAGACGGCGGCATTCGGCTTGCCTGTGATACAGCGTATCGACACGTCGCGCGACGTGCCACAGGCGCTGATCCTGTCGCCTACACGTGAGCTGTGCTTGCAGATTGGTAGCGACCTTGCCGATTTCTCGAAATATATCCCCGACCTGAAGGTGCTGCCTGTATATGGCGGTTCGTCGATCGAGAGCCAGATACGGGCGCTGAAGAAGGGCGTGCAAATCATTGTGGCCACTCCTGGCCGACTCATCGACCTGATCAAGCGCGGCGTGGTGAAACTCAACGATGTGCACACGGTGATTCTCGACGAGGCCGACGAGATGCTCAACATGGGCTTCGTCGACGACATCGACCAGATACTCAACCACGTGCCCGACGACCGCAAGATGCTCATGTTCTCGGCCACTATGCCCAACGAGATCGCCAAGATCGCCAAGAAGTACATGAAGGATCCCGTGGAGTTTGTGGTGGGTACACGCAACGAGGGAGCCGCTAACGTTAAGCACGTTTACTATATGGTCAACGCCAAGGACAAGTACCTGGCTCTTAAGCGTATAGCCGACGACAACCCCAACATCTACGCCATCATCTTCTGTCGCACTCGCCGCGACACGCAGGAGATTGCCGACAAGTTGATCCAGGATGGCTACAACGCCGATGCCTTGCATGGCGACCTCTCGCAGCAGCAGCGCGACATCACGATGAAGAAGTTCCGCGACGGCGTGATCAAGATGCTGGTAGCCACCGACGTGGCCGCCCGTGGACTTGACGTTGACGACTTGACGCACGTGATCAACTACGGATTGCCCGACGACACGGCAGTCTACACCCACCGCTCGGGTCGTACCGGTCGTGCCGGCAAGACGGGTACCTCGGTAGCCATTATCCACTCCCGCGAGAAGGGCAAGCTCAAAGAGATCGAGAAGAAGATCGGCAAGACTTTTGAGCGCAAGGAAGTGCCTACGCCTCAGCATATTATTGAGAAACAGATATACAACCTGGCCGACCGCATCGAGCGAGTGAAGGTGGACGATGCCGAGATCGACAAGTACGTCGACGGCGTAAGCCGCAAGCTGGGTTGGTTGTCGCAAGAGGATCTTCTGAAGCGCGTGCTGTCGCTCGAGTTCAACCGTCTGCTCGACTACTACAAGGATGCTCCTCAGATTGACGTGATCGAGGAGAAGCCCCGCAAGGAGAAACCCAAGAAGGGGGAACGCGCGCCTCGCTCGGCCGAGGAGAAGGATCGCCGCACGGCCTCCAAGGGTATGGAGCGACTCTATCTCAACGCTGGCAAGCGCGACGGTTTCTACGCCGGCACGCTGATCGACACGCTCAACCGTAACGTCCCCGGCGAGCGCGTGGACGTGGGCCGAATCGATTTGATGCCGGGCTACTCGCTGTTCGACGTGAAGCGCGGTGATGCCAAGCGCGTGGTCAACGCCCTGAAGGGCGCCGAGTTTATGGGTAAGCACTTGTTCTGCGAGGTCGCCTCTCCCGACAAGGATTACTCACGCGCCTCGGCGCGCAAAGCCCGCGAGGCAGTCTCCCAGGAGGAGCCTTTCGCACATTTCCGCAAAGGCGGCAAGGGCAGCTCTCGCAAGCGCAAACATTAACAAACAAGGAGCGTGGGCGCCCGCGCCCGCGCCACCCAAAACACAAAATTGCACCTTCCATGGTGCAATTTTAATAAACGGAAAAAAGCACCCCGGTGAACTGCACCCCAAAAGTTAGACACAAAACTTTTGGGGTGCATTATGTATAA
>JAJBVP010000039.1 GCA_020859755.1 Bacteroidales bacterium
ACGGATCATCCGCAACCGCTGATTTGGGTGTCCCGTTGCGGAAAACGGGAAAAATGAGCGGAGGATAGCTTTTTGGCGTACAACGTGTTGGGGTGTTGAATCGCCGTGCCGATGCTCTCGGCTGTGTAAAGCTGATAGCTCCAGCTGTCGCAAGGGAATAGCTGCTTAAAGACGGTGTGTGCGCCGTTGTATTCCGCAGGACACATCGGATCCTTTCGACCCCACTGGTAATAAGTGTTGGTGCCACGCACGCCAAACGTTGTGGGCTCCTGAATGATGGTCATCACGAACGACGCCTCGCTCTGGGGGTCGTCCTGGGTATAGCGCACTTTCAGCGAGCGTTCCTTCGACAACTGGTAAGTGGCGTCACACCATCCGAGATTGGCTCCCATCAACGTGTAGGAATTCCCTTGGTGATTGTAGATCACGCGGTCGCGCTGCACCTCCGATGCGTTGAAGTGCTGCGGATTGGGCTCCACTGCCTGTAGCGGCACGTAGTCGGTAACCCAAATATGCCAGCTCCACATGATGGAGCCTGCGGGATTCTTGACGGCTACCAGTGCATTCCCCTGTTGAATGGTGCTCTTGGAGATGTAGAATGTGAGATACGGCTCCCCTTGAAATGAGCGCAGATTCACATTGGACACCAAGTCCTCCTCCTCTTGCCACACTAAATCGGCCGAGGCTACCACGCACCCGTCGTTATCCAGGATATACGGAGCCGTGATGGGTTGGTCGAGGTGGTTGACAAAATTGTAAAGGATGTTAACACCCACATTCGTGCCTCGATAAGTATAGGAATCGGGATTGGGAACTCCGTTTTTGATCCCGTTTCCGTACACCAACGGTAGGCGGTACCACCCCGGAGCGTTGACGATGTAGCAGTTGGCTGTGTTGCGCACCCCATTTATTAGCGAGAGGTCGACGGGCGCGCCAGCCGTCCCCACCTCCGCGGCTTCCTTGAGCCGTTTGTCGTGGAGATTCTCTTGCTCCTCGTAGTCGGTGGAGGCCGAGATTTTGGTCCACGTGTTGTAGGTGTACCCATAGCCTTCCCAGCAGCAGTCCATCCAAGAAGGGGTGTCGGCAGGGGTGACACCGTCGTCTTCCACCACTTGCGCTTTCCACTTGACATATTCCGCGGTGCCGTCGGGATGTATCACTTGGCTTTTCACAAAATAAGAAAAGTGACCACCCGCACCGGTTATGGTCTTGTAATTTAGCACGTGATCGTTGCGATCATAGACTATTATGCTGTAATCAAGCGCCGATTCTGAAATCTTGTAGGTGATCAATCGGCCCGGGAGCCATTCCACCATGGGGCTCTCGTCAGTCCCCTTGATATTGCCCTGCAGCACTGTGCCGTCATCCAGAATAACCTCCAGTATGGCATCGTCTTCAAGTTGCTGAGGGAGCATCATAAAGGTTTCTTCTGCGGTTACCAAGGGAATAGAGGAGGTGGCGCTTAGGGCCACGTCGCAATCTACTTGAAAATCGGCCATTGAGCCTGTGAGGCGCCACGACGAAGTGACAAGGTCGAGCGTGCCATGATTCTTGATGTTGCGCAGGGCCACTGAGGTTACTTTCCCCGTCATGCCTGCGGCCGCTTCCACACGGATTGCCGTGCACGCATGGCGGAAGGTAAGGTTGAGAGAGGAGTTGAGGTCGCCACGAGCGGCGGCTGTGGCCACAAGAATATCGCGTTGGTCGCGACTCTCCTGTGGCACTGTATAGTCGAGCACTGGATGTCCCGAGGCGGTTGAGGCAGAGCCAATTCCACAAGGAGCCAATGCGTAGACATTGAGAGTATAGTCGGCCCCTGGCCAAAAATGAGGCTGAGATGTACTCCAGGAGTTACCCGAGCGAGTCACCTCTTCGCCATCGATATAAAGGTCGCTCACGAGTGAGGCGTCGGAGGCAACATAAGCCCATACGTTGAAAGAAGAATACAATGTGGAGGAGTCAACCACCGAGCCACGGGAGCGGTGTTGTGGAATATCCAACAGTGTGGTGTCCATAGCTTGAGAGGAGTTGCCTATGAGCCACAAAGGGCTGTTGATGAGTGGCTCTACCGAGTGGTGGGGCGTGGACGAAGCGCCTCGGCTACCTGCCGGGGTGGAGCTGTCGTTGGTAATAGACACGGTGAAAGCGATCTCGTCGCCTTGGGCCATTGACCCACGTTCAAGCTCGTCGGTGCAAGCTGTGCCCACTACAGTCATCGCCATAATAAAAACCTTAGAAATTGTACCTTTGGGAACTGCAACCATCATACTTACTCTACTAACCAAACATGTTGAATATGAAAAACTTATATAAAGGGAAACCAAAGCGCCTCACTGACCAAGTCATCGGTGCCTTGGTTCCCCGGGTCAAAGACAGGAAAATTAATCTTCTGTACTGAGGTCAACATCTTGATCGGCGTTAACGAAATCGTCGACTGTGACGTCAAAGGTAATTGGCACCATCACAGGAGTGGGGCCATCGGGATCGTAGCCCGAGCCTTTGCCGAAGATGAACGTGTAGATATACTTCTTGCCTTCCTCCCAGTTAAGAGCGACAGGGATAGCAACGTTGGATGCGCCGTGGTCACTTCCCTCCCAGATTGCTACATCGGCGGGGGAGAAACGATCACCAGCCACGTTCCACACCTTGCACTTGATCAAGAAGTAGGTGCCGGCGCTTTCCGCGGGACGCACGCCCGTATTAGGATCCCAAGCTGTTGACGTTTGGGGCAGAAGCATCATCGTGTGGGTGTAGGCAGGGGCGCTCTCGTCGCTGTTGGTAAGCGATACGGCTGCGGCCGTCGCATCGCCGGAAAGCGATACCGTGGGGAAGGTAACGCTATAGGCCGATGCGCTTGATGCCAAGGTCCAGTTGCCACGACCCGATGTCTCATATTGGCCCTCCCTCGAGTGTTCGTTGGTGTTACCGTCGGTCGATAAGGAGGCTAAAGTGTAGGTGCCCTTACCGGCTACGTTGCAGATGCTTACGCCCTCTACTTCCACGTACACCTTGGGATTGATGTTCTTGGCTTGGAACACCACCTGCGACAGGGCATGGCGGAAGTTGAGCATCACCTTCGAAGCGCTATTAGCGGGCTTGCTTTGACCCATCTTCACCGCATAGAGCAAGTCGATCTGAGACGCTACATCCTCGCTTACCTCAAAGTCGCGGATCACCGGGTTTCCGGCATTCCAGTCCCAGCATCCCTGGTCGTTGGTAACGGCGTAGAAGTCGAGGGTGCCCTCCTTCGGCCAGTAACGCGGGGTGTTGTCATTCTCCCATGTCCCGTTGCTGTAAACGATCCGGTCGCCGTCGATGTAGGTCGACCAGGAGATCCCGTTGCCGTAACGCGCCCACACCTGAAACGACGACAGCAGATTGGCGTTGCAGTACACATCGGCTGCGCGAGATACCGATTCTGTGGTTACGCCGAAGTTGATTGCGTCGACTTCGCTCATCGCTGTCATTTCGTCATTGGAGCAAGAGCTTACCAACGCCATGGCTGACAGAGCCATGCACATAAACTGAATTTTCATGTCTTTAATTTTGTAAAACTAATGTGTGAGTTATTTTTTTGAGATATATTGAAGTTAGAAACCCTAATTCCTTTATCCTTAAGCAGCCGCGTTACATCACCACGTCCTGATTCTCCACGCTCCAGTCGTCTACACTTGGGGCGTAGCCATTGGCGTTGCCCGACGGTGTGGGCAATTCGAGTCCGTCGATTATTATATGGACATGCCGAGGGTCGGGGGCCTGCCGTATCTGCTCCGACACCTCAAAGCGCGCGCTCTCAGTGCCGTAACACAACTTCTGGCCGTCGCTCAGCCACACATAGAGCAGAAACCGATTCTCGCGCCGGTAATGTGTGTCATAGCCGAAAGTGAGAAACTCCCCAGTGATTGTCGACTCCCCATCGGAAATCGCCTCGAAAGGTATCGTGGCTTGACCATCACCCGGGATATCATCGGCCATCCATAGCGTGGGGGACAATCCCGACAGCGACGCGCAACATTGGCTGATGTACGCCAGATTGCTCACGTGGCGGATCTCATAGCTGTAGGTGCACACTCTCACCTCGGGACGCAACACGATTACCCGAGTGTCGGCTGTAACGGTCACATGACACCGCGTAGCGCTCCACACCATATCGGGCTGTATCACCACCGGCTCATTCTCGCTCCCCGTGGCTCGGGGAGCCTGGTAGACTCCGCTGCCAAGGACAGGCTCCAGCACGTTCCCCTCACGGGTGAATGCCTCGTGGGTGGAAAGGCTACCCCAGCCTTGGAATTGCGTGGCCTCAGTATCGTTGTTGTAGGCGATTACTTGGTAGCTTCCCACGGGAACCGTAATCTCCCCGCCGTCGCGTCCGGTGAAGTCGTAGCGCAACACCTCCCCTTCCGGTTCATCGGGATAGAAGAAGGCGCACATGCCTCGTGGTTGGGCCTCAGGCGCCGCGCTCCAATCGTACTCCAGCTGTATTTTGGTGCCGTGGACGTGGTCGTAGCACAATTCTTTGTGGTCGCAGGAGCTGTATAGTAGTAGCAGCAACAACAGCAGGAGCATTAGGGGTATCTGCAATAATGTATTCCGATTCATCGCTTGCCTCCTTCCTTCTTGCGGTTGTAATTGTCGCATCCGATTAGCCACACCAACGATACCTCAAATTTGGTAATCCCCACGTGATGTTCATTGCTGGTTTTAAGCCAAACATAACAACGGTCGCGGGGCTCGTATTCCACCTCTTTACCTCCTATGTACCCTACACCAAGAGTGAAATCAAGGTTCAAGCGACGCGCTATAGGTAACGAGTATCCGTATTCCACCCCAAAGGCATAGTTGGGGTCCTCCCAGAGGTTATGGCCGGGTTTGCCCCCGATATGCCCTTTGCCTCCCCACTCGTAATCGTAGGTGTAGAGAGAGGCCATCAGCCCCAGATGATGCCCCGAGAGTGGCTTTTCCTTGGCGCGTCGACCAATCCAGTAACGGAAGTAGAGGTCGCCTCCGTAATTGCGCCAGTAACGGTGACGGCTATCGTCGCTCCACCATGCATAGTGCCAATTCCCCCCAATCGACATTTGCCGTCCTAAATAGAACTCCAGGCCCAGATTGGGTGTCAAAAGGACGTCGTGCACAAGGTTGGTACGCACCGACATGTAGAAGGGCTTGCAAGGCGGACAATAATATACTAAATTGTCAACCTGCACGTAAACGGTATCGTGCACCACCACTGTTTCCACAATCGTGTCGCGCTGCATCTCCTTCAGGGGTGGGAGTGGACGGTTGTAGGTCAATTTCAGCTTGGCGGCACGTAATGTGGGGAAGTGGTGGGTATACATATATTGGTAAGGAATCCCGTCGTGTAGTGTTTTCAGTTGCGATGTTTGACCTCGCTTGATCAGGTCGAGCACCTCCTGTTGGTAAGGCGTCGCCGGGTCGGCGCCAACCATGCGCGCCAACCCTTGCCAATCACGGCCTAAGTAGCGGAATCCCATCAAGGAGTCGGGGATGCTCGCCAACGATGTGAAATAGTCGAAAATTGCTTTGGCTCGCTCTTCCGAGAGTTGACGGTTAAACTCCAGGCTTCCCTCCGGAGAGGCCCCGCCAGTGACCATGACACTGGTGATTGTGAATGTGGTGTCGCCCAGCACCGCTTCCAGCCGGCGGGACAACGGGGAAAATCCCTCTCGATTGAGCCCAAATTCCGGATCAAGGTCAGTGCGGCTCACCCTAAAGTAGACTGACAGCGAGTCGCTCGCCTCCTTAGGCTCCGACGGTTGCGCGTGCGCCCCAAGGGAGCACAACGCGCAAGCCAGACAAGTGATGATACCAATTTTATCTCGTAACATTGTGAAAATGACTGTACTATTTCGCCACAATGGGGCGACATGCTACCTTTAGAATCTGTGGCAAAGGTAGCCAATCACTTTTCACAATCTAAAGCAAATATACCAACCCCCCCTCTAAATATACCAATCATTCCCCGGCATATACAATCGTTCGCCTGGCACCAATGGTGTCAGGCGGGCTTGCACGGTAAGGCTACGCGAAGTGGGTCGCGATGGCCTCGCGGATGCGCTCGCAGGCGTGGCCGTCGCCGTAGGGGTTACGGATCTTTTGGTTGTCGAGGTAGTATTGTCGGTCGTCGAGGAATCGGGCCACCTCGGTGACGATCTTCTCGCGGTCGGTGCCCACGAGGCGTATCGTGCCGGCCTCGAGGGCCTCGGGGCGCTCGGTCACCTCACGCATCACGATCACGGGCTTGCCCAGCGATGGCGCCTCCTCCTGGATGCCGCCGCTGTCGGTGAGGATCACATAGGCCCGCGTCATCATGTACACGAAATAGAGGTACTCCAGCGGCTCGATGAAGAACACATTGCCGTGGGGTATCGAGTCGAACACCTCGTGGATCGGACGGCGCACGTTGGGGTTCAAGTGCATCGGGTAAACGAAGTCAACGTTGGGGTAGCGCTCGGCAAGGTCCTTGATGGCGTTGCAGATGTTGAGGAAGCCGTCACCGAAGTTCTCGCGACGGTGGCCCGTGATGAGCACCAATCGCCGGTTGCCGCCGTCCAATCGGCTCAGGTCGTAACCCAGGTCGCCAATCTCGGTGGCCAGACGCTGTTGCAACTGCTCGTCGGCCTCGATCTTGGCCACGACGCTCTGAAGGGCGTCGATCACGGTGTTGCCCGTCACCGATATGGACTCGGGGCGCACGTTCTCGCGCAGCAGGTTGTCGCGGCTCGTGGGGGTGGGGGAGAAGTGCAGGGTGGCGAGGCGCCCGGTGATGGAGCGGTTCATCTCCTCGGGCCACGGGGAGTAGATGTCGCCCGTGCGCAAGCCCGCCTCGACGTGGCCCACCGGTATCTGGGCGTAGAAAGCCGAGAGGGCGGCGGCCGTGGAGGTGGAGGTGTCGCCATGGACGAGCACCAGGTGGGGCTGAGCCTCGCGCAACACGTCGCGCATGCCCAGGAGGATGCGCGAGGTCACGTCGTAGAGGTCCTGACCGGCCTTCATTATGTTGAGGTCGTAATCGGGGGTGATCTGGAAAAGGTCGAGCACCTGGTCGAGCATCTGACGATGCTGACCGGTGACACACACGATGGTCTCAAATTGGTCGGGGTGGCGCTCCAACTCCTTCACCAGGGGTGCCATTTTGATAGCCTCGGGGCGCGTGCCGAATACGAGCATTACTTTTTTCACAGCTGTCGGGTGATATATTTCCACATGAAGGGAATGTAGTGAAGCTGGCGACGCCAACGCGAGGGCTGGCGCAGGAAGCGGTACATGAACTCCAAGCCGTGACGTTGCCACCATTGTGGGGCGCGGGGCACGGCCCCCGTGTAGACGTCGTAGCTGCCGCCCAGGCCCACGTAGACCGCGCGGTGAACCTTCTGCATGTCGCTCATCAGTCGCTCCTGCTTGGGCGAGCCCATGGCCACGAACACGGCGTCGGGACGCTTCTCGGCCACGTCGTCGATCAAGGCTTGGCGCTCGGCATCGTCCTTGAGGTAACCGTCGCGATGGCCCACGATGTTGATGCCCGGATATTCCTGCCGAAGCTTTTCGATCGTGGCTTGGTGCACCTCGGGATTGGCCCCTATGATATAGAATTTCCACCCCTGCTTGGAGTAGCGCTCGATGATTTTGAGCCACAGCTCGCAGCCCGGAAGGCGGGCGATGTCTTTCACCCCTTTTTGCTTCATCGCCATTACAGCGCCTGCGCCGTCGCAGTAGCCGATATTGGAGTTGATGGCCTGGCGTATCTCGTCGGGCGCGGCGATGATTTTCTCAGCGTTAACGGCCACGTACAGCTTCGGGTCGCTGCCCACGCGGTCGAGGATGTCGTCCCACGATGAGAAGGCGTTAACCGATATTCCGTTGATAGAGCGTTGGGGTTGATTCATTGGCAGGGGGTGTCAGGGGGTATCAAAGGTAGGGGAAGAGGCTGGACGTTGGGGCTACTTCTTGAAGATGCCGCAGAAGTCCATTATTACTTTGTCGTCGCGCCAGGGCAGTTGCTTGAACTGGGAGTGGGCGGTCAAGAACACCACGATATCGGCCTTTTCGTAAGCCTCGTGGTAGTCGGTGAGCTTGAACACGTTGTGGGTCTCGATGTTGGGCTCAACGACCAGGATGTTGGCGTTGTTGTAGCTCTGCATCACCTTGGAGATGATGTATTTGGCGGGCGACTCGCGCAGGTCGTCGATATCGGGCTTGAAGGCGACGCCCATCATGGCCACCACGGGCTTGCGGTTGTGCTCAAGATCGAAGCGGAGCATGGCGTTGACCACCTTCTCGGCGCTCCAGTCGGCCTTGTGGTTGTTGATCGAGCGCGCGGTGGCGATAAGGCGCGACTCCTTGGGGTAAAGGGCCGTGATGAAGTAGGGGTCGACAGCGATGCAGTGACCACCCACGCCGCACCCGGGTTGGAGGATATTCACGCGGGGATGTTTGTTGGCCAGATGGATAAGCTCCCACACGTTGATGCCCGCGGTGTCGCAGATCATCGACAACTCGTTGGCGAAGGCGATCTGCACGTCGCGCGAGGAGTTCTCGGTCAATTTGCACATCTCGGCCGTGCGGGCATTGGTGGGATGCAGGGTGCCTTTGACGAATTGGCTGTAGAATTCCATCGCCTTTTGGGTCGACGCCTCGTCGATGCCGCCGATCACGCGGTCGTTGTTGACCAGCTCGTAGATGACGTTGCCCGGAAGCACGCGCTCGGGGCAGTAGGCGATGTAGAGCTTGCCCTTAAGCTCGGGGCGCTCCTTGTAGATCAATTCGGCCATCTGCTCGGTGGTGCCCACGGGCGAGGTCGACTCGATGACGTAAAGGTCGCCGGGCTTCAGGTAGTGGATAACTGCGCGCGTGGCCGCCTCGACGAACGACACGTCGGGCACATGGTTGCCCTTGAATGGAGTGGGCACTACCATGAAGTAGGCGTCGCTTTCCTGCGGGGAGTCGGTGGCCACCAGGCTCCCGTCGGCAATCACCTCCTTGAGGTATTGCGCCAATCCGGGCTCGATGATGTGCAGCTCGCCGGCGTTGGTCTTCTTGACCACTTCTGGATTGACATCGACGCCAACCACCTGAATGCCATGCTTTGCCGCTATAATTGCTGTGGGCAGGCCGATATAGCCCAGGCCCATGAAACAAGCTTTCATATACGATCGTATTTGGAATTATGCCGTTTGTATAAAAAACGACCACAAAGATAACCAAAATATTGCACGTGCGCAAAAAAAGTGAGAGGCTATCCTCGCGGACTGCCTCTCGTTGGGGGTTGGGGGGCCTTGGTT
>JAJBVP010000135.1 GCA_020859755.1 Bacteroidales bacterium
AACAACTTTGAGGCTTATGCCTCGTGAACTTTAAAAATTTACCGAAGTATTGTAATCAATAAATTATCAATTTTTCACCATTAACGATATAATACCCGGCTGGCAACTCATCAATGGTTGCATTAATTCGACGTCCCATTATATCAAATATCAGATCTTCAGTTTCGCCATCCTCTGAAACCGATCCCAACGATCGCTGATATATCGTCCGCGTTTGAGAAGGATAATAGATGGCTGATGGCTGCGGTGAGAGTGCATTAATTCCATCGGTTAAGTTCTCTAGAATCACGCTAAAATTCTCAATCGCTACATTTAAAGGATTAACCGTAGACATACTAGGTATCATTACCCTAACCTGGCAAACATCTTCAGAAATAAACTCAATATCAACAGATGTTGAAAGGAGTTGATCCATATAAATAATATCGGTATACGTGTCATTGAGTATGAGTCGGGCTCCATACTCTGAGGAGAACAATACTCGGCCACTGAAACAGAAGCACACTGAATTGAAATCTGACAACTGCTCGTAAGTAGTGCTACACGGATCAGGCACTATAGAAAGCAACTCTGCCCCACTAGCATAGTTGAGATTAAAAGTTTTATTAATCCAACTATATTGTGGGAATTTGAACCCTTTATTGTCCTTTAGATTCTCTAAGCTAATGGTCACCTGAGGGCTTATTGTGCTAAGAGCTAGATTGGAGTATCTTAGAGATACCGATAATGAATCGCCAAGGGAGTAACCGGCATATATATCTTCTTCTTTTGTGTCGAAGTCATCCTGACTACTTATACGTATATTCTCAACATAAATAGGTTCGTTAAAATAAAAAGTTACTTCTTGTGATAAATCTGATATATTTTGGTCTGGAGAAGTGTACCAGCCATCTAGATTATCGTTTAAGCGAAACTCCAGTGTGGCGTGACGTTGTGTTACTGGCACAACATACGTCACATTCGACATGTCGACATAGAAAATATCTCCATCATTTAATCCAATGGATGTAAGATCAGTGGACGAAAGGTTAATGGTGCCGTTATGACCGTCGATTAACGAGATACTCTTTGTGATAGAAGATTCTGTCAAAGGATTTGTTACAACCACAACACTGGAATCATTCATTTCGCCCCACGTTCTAATCGCTAATTGATTGTTATGGGAACTTGGCGCATAGATGGAACTATCACTCAGGCACACATTTGTTATAGTCTCTACATATGGGACCCGATTATGGCCAGAAACGCTTATTACATAATTCTCCGGGTGGTTGGTACGAAGCAAATGGTCGGTTCCAATGGACGCGTATGTTTTGTCGTTTACATAGTCGTACATCGTAATTGTCAATGCCTCTGGTGAAATCACTCGGAGATAGGTGTCATATCTAGCAATATCCACCCCCTCAATAGAGGTTGGCATTTCAGTGTAAATCCTCATGGAGGGATCACCAAAACAGTGGAATATAAGCTTTGTTTCTTTTACACTTTGACTTCTGTCTTTTGGATATGTTTCACTTAAACGCAATAATCCCTGGTCAAGTACTTGTCCCAATCTATACGTAGGGGTAGGAGTAGGAGTGGTGTAATCTTCCAGAAAACCATACCTGAATTGTGGGGACAATTTGGGAGATGGGTATATAGCCTCAAACATGCCACAAGCCAATACGTCATTAACCCCAGAATAGCTCTCCCTAGTAGCGCCAAAAGCAGCTACACACCCACCGTTATCATGTTTTAGGAGAGCCTCAATAAAACATTCCTCTCCCAAGAAATAAGCACCCGTCAAACAATTCATACTAAATACCACAGGTAAAAGATTCCCATTTTGCAACTGTGAGATATGCTCTGTGGTGAAACTGGGATCACCCCAGCAATTCGTGTCACCGTGATCTCGATGTAAGACATAAAATACTCCTTCATTTATAGCCGAAAGAATCTCATTAGCGTTCCCAGCCCATAAGAAGTTGGGTTTACGTAACTCCATTGGAATAGAATCCCCGTTAGCATAATTACCTGTATTCCAAGTTAAAGGACTAGAATAGCTTCTTGCCTTATATATCCGGTCTATTGTTTTACCTTGCGCCATTAAATGATCTCTAATTTCCTCAGATGTCAAAACAAAGCGCCTTGCTTCAATAGTTGGTTTGGAAGTAGTTGTTTGAAAGAAAGCACAATGTATAGCTTTGTTATAAAACGAATTTAATCGCGGAGGATCATATTCATAGTTGATTATTTTGTCAACAATTAAATCAGCCTCAGACAAATTGGAAACAGGTATTCTTCCCCGGAAGATATCAGCAGTATCATCATTGTTACCGTCCATACATGCATATTCATAATCCGAAACGTAACTCTTTTTAAAATTAGAATCGTAATGATTATTTCCGCAAACTTGGGTATTCGTGCCAAGAATAAGAAGATATTCCACTTTATAATCATCATACGCTTCTTGTATTAATTTTTTTATAGCTGTGGCTCCCAATACACCAATAGTTATGATTTGCGTTTTAACCCCTAGCAATTTCTTCGCCTCACATAAGCGTTGAGCTGCAGGCAGAAGGCTCGTTGTAGTTATAATTAACATGGTTGGAGCTTTTTCAAAGGATGAAGTGGCACCATCATCTAAAGGCATAATGTCATCATCATCGACAAAATCATCAGCATCCTCTTCAGTAACTAAATTTACCTCAGTCTTTAAACAATGAGGATTAATTACCAAATTACGCAGGATTCCGTCCCTAGATTCTTCTGTGAAGTTGGTAACTTCCTCAATCTGCGCACTATAATTAAGCTTATATTTTAATGAATGATAGACTCTAATTGTACCAGTCTCCTTATTATAATTCAAAGGAAAAACTGACACATTCACCATCTTGTTATTGCGGTAGATTTGAGGTGTCCCTAATAAAATCGGGGATGACAAGAAGAACCCTGAAAAGTCAGCAATTGAATCAACATTTTCCAGTGAGTAGACTTCATATCCATAATCATCCAATAAAGGGCGTGCCGGACTTAAATGATATAGGTAGTCGACATATGTGCTGTCGATTAGGGAAACACTGGGGGTTGCGTCGCTTGGCACAACCAACAAATCATCATGAACCAGATAAAGGGGTTCCCCAACAGTCCAATTTTGCCCCATTCCAATAATAGTGGGAATCTTTGAAGATGGATAAAGATCGTCTTCTCTAAGTTCAACCGTTGGAAAAGTGTAGGATACCTCAACTCCATCCGACAGATAGTTCACAGTTCTGGTCGGTACTACTGAGACGGAATCTACGCCTAAAATGATAGAAGCCTCACAATTTAAGCAAGATAACAATAGCAGTAATAAGAATGTGTAGACCCATGTGATTTTCATGGCCCCTGTGTTGCGTCGGTTCTTTTTCATGACTATTCAGGTTTTGTGTTTTCAACTGCAAAAATAATCAGATTTTCGGTTAAAAGCAATTTAATACGGTTAAAAACAATTAGCTCAAAGGATATTATTGATTGAGATATACTTACAGAAAGATGGGGTAGAGTATTCAAGCCCAAGGCCGAGGTGGGGATTACGGGAGATTTACCGGGGCTGTAGGCCAACCTGGGTGTAAGGGGCGCCGTCGGCCTGTCACGTGGATGAGCTGGAGTTTGGGCCACGGAGGGCAGCGGCGGTCCCAGGTTGGGCATTCGCGCTGAAAGCGTTTGCGAAAGTCTGCGAGAAAAGATAAAGCGTGAGAGACTGCGTAAGACTGCGAAAGGCTGCGTGCAAAAACCGTGGGCGCGGGCGGGGGCGCCCACGCTCCTTGTTTGAGGGCGATCGGCTAGGATGCGCGGGCAAGATGCCCACGCCCCGTAGGCAGCTTGGCTCCTTTAGCAATAGAAAGCCCCGCCGGGCGAGGGGCCAGGCGGGGCTCTTATTAAGGAGGGTATTATACTTAATCACTAATAACTAGTCACTAATACCTACTCACTAATCACTAAGACCTAATACTTAGTAGCGGATCTTGGTGGCGGTGGGGCCGGAGACGCGGAGGTAGATCTGGCCGCGGACGGGAGCGTTGACACGGATGCCCTGGAGGTTGTACCAGATGGCGCCCTGAGCGTCATCGTCGTCGCCAAGGAGCGAGCCAACGCCGCTGTTGGTGGGGGTGACGGTGAGCTTGAGGTCGTCGGGGTCGCTCAGGTCGAGGGCCATGTCAACCATGGTGAGACCGGCCTCTGGGGCCCAGGAGTTCCACAGGGCGGAGTCGTCGGTGTTCTGGGTCAATGTGTAGGTGTCGCCCGAGTCGTTGGGGGTGCCAACAAGGTCGCCGGTGGTGTAGCGCACGCTCCACTCACGGTCGGCGAACGAGAAGTTGGCCCAAGAGCCAAGGGTTACGCTGCCGATGTGGTAGAGGCCTTCGCCGTCGCGGGTGAGGCGCCATTCGTTGTTGGGCACCGAGCCATCCTCGTCGGCGAGCCAAGCGTTGTCGGGGCAAGCCAGATAGAGCACTTTGTCGCCCTCAACCCAAGCCTCCTTGGTCGCGGGGTCGAACCATACGGTGTCCCACTGGTCAAGGTCGCTCTGGTTCCAGCCGAAGGAGTCGTCGCCCTCGACGAGCAGGAAGGTGGTCTTCTGGCCGTTGTAGAGGCCCACCTGGCCATACTTGGAGTTCCAGTCGCCGTTGGCCACGAAGTAAAGGTGCTGGAAGTGGTCGATGCGCGAGCCCACGGGGATGTAGTAGCAGCCGGTCTCGGGGTCGAGGGTCATCAGGCGGTCGTCGGTGAAGCTCTCCATGCCTTCAACCTCGTTGAGGAAGTAAACCGATTCGATCACCACCTCGGGCACGGTGATAGTGAGGAGCATGGTTGATTTCACGAATGTGATGGTGGCGTTGGCGGGCAGATAGTTGCCTTCGGCGAACCAAGCTTGCGAGCCGCCAAGGTACAATTGCACGTCCTCGCAGGGAACGGTGACGCCGGTGACGGTGCCGCTCTCAACCTCGTCGGGGTCGTAGCCGTACTCTATGCTCCAGTCGGCGTTGGCGATCTTGAAGCCGGGGGTGAGCCACGATGATGCGAAGTCGACGCCCGTCAGGGTGTACACGTCATCGTCCTCGGTGGTGAACTTATACTGATCGTCAAACGTCCACGAGCCGTCCCACTCGCCGGTGGAGGTGCAGAATGTGCCCACGAGGTAGAGGGCGTTGGGGTCAACGGGGGTGTAGGAGTAGGTGTTGCCGGCCACGTAGTCGAGGTCGTTGGTCTGCTCGTCGCCGTTGGTGAAGATGATCTTGGAGGGCTGGTTGTTGCCCAGGGCGATGCGGTAGAGGTTGTTCTCGGCGTCGTAGAGGGCCATAGCGGTACCGGGCCAGGTGCCAGTGTACTCGGTGGTGACGTCGGTCGTGGAGTCGTAGGTGAAGGCGTAGGCGTAAACCACGTCCCACTGTGCCTTGGTGTTGTCGAAGAGCACGTAATTGGAGGCGTCGGCCTGGCCGCTGGCGCCATACAGCTCGCCATCGATATACTCAAAAGTTTCGTCCTCAGCGCCGCCGTTGGAGAACTGCACGGTTGCGGGGGTACCGGTGATTACCATCGCGAGGGTCCAGATCTCGTCGTAGCAGCCCTGCCAGTCGGTGTTGGACGAGGTAAGATCCATGCGCTTGCCGGGCCATGCGCCGCAGAGCTCGTTGCCATCCTCGTCAAGCACGTAGGCGAACACCGCGGGCCACTGCGTCGAGCCGTTGTTGTAGGAGACGGAGTAGGCGGTGTAGGTGATCGAGCTGGTCTCCTTCAAGTCCCAGGGGGAGGTAGAGGAGGCGGTGATCTTGATTGTACCGGTCTCGAGGTTGAACCACCAGTAGTAGTCGCTGGTCACCTTGAAGTTGTTGAGCCAGGCGTTGGAGCTGGAGCCCTTGGTGAGCGCCACCTCGGTGTCGAAGGCTACCGCCTTGCCGCACCACTTGGCTTCCCAGTTGCCTTGCACGATCTGGAAGTTCCACCACGCGTTGGTGCTGGAGTTGCCCGGGGCTCCGGCGTAGTAGTAGGAGTTGCCGTCGTCGCTGCTCATCTCGTAGAAGGAGTCGGCCGAGTTGTCGTTCCAGTTGTAGATGTAGACGGTGGCGAATTCCGAATCGGCCGAATAGGTTCCCGGCTCGACGGCGTTGGGGTCGGGCGTGGTGGTGTAGCAGTTGATGGTCATGTTGTCGAGGTTGACGGTGATGATCCAGGTAGCTGCATAAGGGAGCATGAAAGAGTTGCCAGTGCCGTCGAGCGTGGTGGTTTCGCCGTTGACAATCGCGCCGGTGGGGTAAATCGAAGCGGCCTCAAACTCGCCGTTGCCCTTGTCGTAGCCGTAGCTGTCGGCTCCGGCCTCGGTGGAAACGGCCGTGGAGATCTGCACCCACCAGGTGTTCTCGTAGCCCTCGTAGGCGGTTACAGTGGCCGTGTAGAGGCCGGTGGTGGCATCGTGGGAGAATGTCGCGGGATTGGTGGGGGTCCAGTTGTCGCTATAGGCGATATAGAGGGGATCGGCGTCGTCAACCGGGGTCTCGGGGGTCTCGGGATTTTCGCTGGAGCCTCCACCGAGGGTGAAGTCGATCAATCCGCCGTCGGGGAAGGTGGAGTTGGTTTTGATCACGTCCCACCAAGCGTTGGGGGTGACTTTCGAGCGCGACCAGTTGCCCTCGATATCGTATACGGCGGCCATCTTGTAGCCGTCGAAGTGGTCGGCCAGGGGCTCCCACCAGAAGAGGCCCTCGCACTTGGAGGCGTCGCCCAATTGCTCGATCAGGTACTCGGTGAAATCGGTGACGTCCTCGTTACACTGGGCGATGCAGCCGCTTTGGGAGGTGTCGCTGGAGTCGTCGCTCCAATCGTTGTTCATGCCCATCTCGCAGATGATCGACTTGTAGCCGTAGGTATTGTAGAGGGTGTTGACGTTGGTGATAAGGTTGGCGGTGTTGGTGCTCCACGAGGCGGTGTGGTCGTCGTTCAGGGGGTAGCAGGATAGGCCCACGAGGTCCATCTTTATGCCGGCCTTCTTGATGATGTTCACTGCCCAGGGCACGCGGGAGGTGTCGCAACCGGCGCCGTGCTGGTAGAGCACCTTGCAGTCGGGGTAAATCTCCTTGGCCGCGTCGTAGCAGGCGTTGAAGTAGGTGACGAAGTTGCTGGCGTCGCTCGAGGAGATGCCGCCGGCGTAGGCGAAAGCCGTGGCTGTGCCTCCCGAGGCCGAGGGGAGGGTGTACTGGAGCATGCCGGTGTTGGTCTCGTTACCGATCTGCACCCAAGCCACGTTGATGTCGTAATCGTAGCAGGCCTGGAGCACTTCCTGCACGTGCTCCACCATCTTCTCCTTCACCTCGTCGACCGAGGAGCAGTCGGCCCACTCGGCGGGGACAAACTGGCGGGAGGGGTCGGCCCAAGTGTCCGACATGTGGAATGCGATCATGAAGCGGTGGCCGTTGGCGCTCAGGGCTCGGGCTATAGCCAGCACGTCGGCGGGGTCGTCATAGCCCAGGGTGTTGGTCATCGTGATAGTCGACGAGATTTTCACCGAGAAGCCGTCCTTGACCAGCGAGTTGGAGGGGTTGACCCACACGCGCAAGCGGATGGCGTCGAGGCCGTAGTCGGCGCACACGTCCTTCTGGGTCGTCACTCCATCCGAGATCGACGGGCCGTTGTAGATAGCGTAATTGGAGGTGTTGTTCACGCGGGTGTACCAGCTCACGTCGGCTCCCAGGGCGAAGTCGGGGTAGCCGTTTGCCGGTTGTTTGGCCGCGCCCGCGTTGGCGGTCATCGGGGCTAAGAGAGAGCAAGCTAACAAAGCTCCTGCCCACACTTTTCTAATCCTTTTCATCGTATGGCATTGATTGGTTATATGGTTGAAATATATGCAAGTGCGCAAATTTACGCGTTTTTTCCCAATCCACCAAATTTCATTTTCCGGACACACCGGCCACACCCCCAAATTGCAGTTTCCCTTTTTGTATGAAGTAGGACACTCGTATATCCGTGCATTCGAGTAGACAAGTACACGAATGCACGGAACACGATTATATCAGGGAGAATTACCAGATGACCTTTTTGCCGTCCTGGATGTAGAGGCTGCCCTTGACGGGATTGGTGACCAGTTGTCCTTGGAGATTATAGATGCGGGAGTCGGCCGGGGTTACCGTCGTGTCGATTAGGGTGTCCTCCACGCCAGCGGCCACTTTACGCACCGTGCCTTCGCTCAGAAGGAAGATGTTGGCGTTGTCGGTGGCGAGCCATATGTCCTCGCCGTCGGCGCAAATGGCGATCACTTCTTCATCCTCGCCAAGCCCCTCAACCGCCACCACCTCGTTCTTTTCGCCGTCAAAGGTGGAAACCATTCCCTTGCCGGCCAACCAAGCCAAACCCTTGCTGTCGTAGGTGACGCAGGTCATTGCAAAATCCTTCTCCGAGGTGTAATAGGGATATTCCGTGAACTGCTCTGTCTTAGTGTCAAATACCAGAATGTTTTCGTTGGTGGTAAGCAAGATCTTGTCGTCGGGACTCATTGCTGTGGCATAAATTGTGTAAGAAATATTGTCCACCAGCCACTCACCCGTGCCGTAGGTTCCCGCTACCACCCCGTCAGTGAAATGAAGAACGGCGTAGTAGGGTTCGCTTGATGTCATCCAAATATCGCCATTACTATCCCATGCCAGGTTACGGAATCCATAATTTGACGTCCGGGCTATCGGGGAATCGGAATAGTCAAGCGGTTGCCAGACATCGTCTTTAAATGTGCCGATAATCGAAAGGCTAAAAGCCCAATAATCGCCCTCGGGAGAGAACCGTGAGTGGAAATTATGCCTAGTCTCAGCATTGGGATACTGTAGCACCTTCATCTGGCCATCTTTCAGGTTGTAGAAATTCGCTGAACGGCTGGTGAGCCACAAGGAACCGTCAGTAGGATCTACAGCCACATCACTTATGCAACTACTGCCAACGCCTAATTCCTCAGGATCATATCGCTTCACCTCCATCGTCGCCTTGTCAACGCTCACAAGGCCGTTGGTATACCATGCGCTCCACACCGTGTTGTCGTCACAGGTGATGCTGCCGCATTCCGACAACTCGCCGTCATTCAGCCAGTCACGGGTAGCTTGCGCCTCAGTGAAGGCCCCGAGAGCGAGAGCCACTAATAAAAAGCTAATTTTTTTCATATTCATCTCCTTTCTTTATTTGATTAATATTTTTTTCTTAACTACATGACAAAAATTGGAATATGTCGAACTGGGGTGGTCTTTGG
>JAJBVP010000081.1 GCA_020859755.1 Bacteroidales bacterium
CCCCCCTAGGCCCCCTGGGCTGGCGCGTGATGGCCGTCCAAGGCCGGCCCCCCTAAGGCCCCCCTAGGCCCCCCTAGAGGGGAAATTTGGCGGAATGGAGAAAATGAGTTAAATTTGCGGTTGGAAATGGATAGAATCTTTGTCGACCTTAAATTGGATAGATGAAAAGCTTGCTGAAGATATACATTTGGATCGCGGCCATAGCCATGGGCAGCACCACGTTGGCCGCGGCGCCGGCCGACATCGACTCGCTGATGGGGGAGCTCGACCGTGCGATCGCCCACCGCGACGTCTACGTCAAGCAAAAGCGTCACCAGCTCGAGGGGCTGCGGGTGGACGTGAGCCGCCAAACGGACTCGGTGGAGTATTTCCACGCCCTGGGGCGGCTGATGGACCAGTTTATCTCGTTCAACACCGATTCGGCGCTGGCGCTGGCCAACGAGCGCGTGCTGATGTCGCGGCGCCTGGGCCGCGACGAGATCAAGTGCCACGCCGATTTGAGTCTGGCCCACGTGCAGATGGTGATGGGCATGTACAAGGAGACGGCCGACTTGCTGAACCGTTGGCCTTACGAGCGTGTGCCTGAGTACCTGCGCCCCTACTTTTTCCACATCAACCGCACGCTCTACGGCAACATGGCCGACTACGCGATACGCGACGAGGACCGCGAGCGGTACATCCAGCTCACCGACATCTACCGCGACTCGATCATCCACCTGCAAAACACCGAGTCGCTCTTTTTCACGATCGTGACCGCCGACCGCCTGAACGACCACGGGCAGCCGGCGCGGGCGGCGACGTTGCTCACCAATTACCTGCAGGGGAAGGACATCAGCGACCACGACGAGGCCATCGCCGCCTACACCTTGTCGGAGTCATATCGCTTGACGGGCGACACCGAGAACGAGAAACGCCAGCTGATCATCTCGGCCCTCAACGACATGGAGTCGGGGGTGAGGGAATACGTGTCGCTGCGCAAGCTGGCGCTGATGCTCTACAAGGAGGGGGACGTGAAGCACGCCTACGACTACCTGAAGATATGCATGGAGGACGCGCAACTGTGCAACGCGCGCTTGCGCATGCTGGAGATCAACGACATTTTCCCGGTGGTCAACGAGGTGTACCTCGACACGATCGAGCAGCAGAAGGCGCGGCTAAGGTGGTCGCTGGCGATCGTGTGCCTGCTGGCGGTGTTGTTGCTGGTGGCCATCTACCTGGTGTACCGCGAGATGAAGAAGGTAAGGGCGTCGAAGAAGGTGGTGACCGACATGAACGCCGAGCTGCAGGCGCTGAACCGCGACCTTGAGCGCTCCAACGACAAGCTCAAGGAGGCCAACCAGCAGATCGCCGAGAACTCCTACCTCAAGGAGGAGTACATCGCGCGCTACATGGACCAATGCTCGGTGTACATCGAGAAGCTCGACAAGTACAGGAAGTCGCTGGCCAAGATCGTGGCCGGTGGGCGGATGGAGGACCTGCGCAAGTACACCAAGACGTTGACGCAGCTCGACGACGAGTTGCGGGCGTTCTACGACAGCTTCGACGACACGTTCCTGAAGCTGTTTCCCACGTTTGTCGACGACTTCAACGCGTTGCTGCAGCCCGAGGAGCGTATCGTGCCGAAGACCGACGGCAAGCTCAACACCGAGCTACGCATCTTCGCGCTGATACGCCTGGGGATCACCGACAGCGTTAAGATCGCCCAATTCCTGCGCTACTCGGTGACGACGATTTACAATTACCGCACGCGTGTGCGCAACCGCGCGGCGGGCGACCGCGACCAGCTGGAGGAGGAGTTGATGAAGATAGGCCGTATACGCTAAAATCCCCCTCACAAGCCACTTTCAAAGGCTATATAAATTCCTCTACAAAATTCGGTTAAACGTGTGATTATTACCACCTTAAATTTTGCAAAACACTATATTTTGACTTTGCGCTCTTGACTTTGGGTCGCCACATTTATTTACTTTGCAACAGATAATTTAACGTTGCGACACAACATCTCCTCAACATGCTGTGGCTACCGTGACCTTAACGCCAAGAAAACTAAAAAACAATCAAAACATAGTGAACAGTATCATGAATCAATCCAAGCGACACAGTGCTAACAGGCTCATGGCCTTGGTAGCGCTATGGCTGCTCCCGGCGGTAGCGTGGGGACAGCTAATTCCCGTCTCGGGCACGGTTACCGATACCGAGGGTGAGCCTCTGATCGGCGTGTCGGTGGTGGCCAACGGCACCGGCAACGGCGTAGCCACCGACCTCGACGGCAATTACACAATCCAAGCCAATCCACAGGGCACCATCCGTTTCTCCTATATAGGATACGATGCCCAGACGATCAACGTGGAGGGGCGCAACACGATCAATGTAACCATGGGCGCCAACTCGCAGATGCTCGACGAGGTGGTGGTCGTGGGTTACGGCACGATGAAGAAGAGCGACCTCACGGGGGCCGTCTCCTCGATCGGCAGCAAGGATATCAAGGATGTGCCGGTGGCCAGCGTGGGCCAGGCAATCCAGGGCAAGGTGGCCGGCGTGCAGATTATTGACGCGGCCAAGCCGGGCGACAACGTCAGCATCAAGATACGCGGCCTTGGCTCGATCAACAACTGCGACCCCTTGGTGGTGATCGACGGCGTGCCTACCGACCTTGGCCTCAACTCGCTCAACCCGCAAGATATCGAGCGCTTGGACGTGCTCAAGGACGCCTCGGCAACAGCCATCTACGGCTCCCGCGGCGCCAACGGCGTGGTGATGATCACCACCCGCAAGGGCGCGGCCGGCAAGGCCAAATTGTCGTTCTCGGGCAACTGGGCCGTGCAGACCAAGTCGAAGACCATGGACCTGCTCGACGCCTCGGGATACGCGTCGCTCAACAACGACATGATGACCGCCGTGGGCCACTCCACCAACCCCGAATGGGCCGACCCCAGCACGCTGGGCAAGGGCACCGACTGGGTGGACGAGCTGCTCCGCACCGGCGTGATGCAGAATTACAACATAAGCTACTCGGGTGGCAACGACGACAACCATTACTACTTCTCGGCCGGATTCCTCGACCAGAGCGGCATTGTCAAGGGTGTCAACTACCAGCGCTTCACCTTCCAGAGCAACAACGACGCCAAGGTGTTGAAGTGGTTGAAACTGAGCAACAACCTGCTGTTCTCGACCGACGTTAAGCGCTCCGGCTCCTACTCGATGAGCGACGCCATGAAGGCACTCCCCACGTTCGCCGTCAAGGACGAGAACGGGCAGTGGACCGGCCCCGAGGGCAACTCGGAATGGTACGGCTCCGTGCGCAACCCGGTGGGCGTCAACGAGACCTACGTGGGGCGCACCCGCGGCTACAACTTCCTGGCCAACATCACGGGCGACATCATCTTCACCGATTGGCTGCAGTTCCGCTCGACATTCGGCTATGACGCCAAGTTCTGGTTCTACGACTCCTTCTCGCCGGCTTACGACTGGAAGCCCACCCCCGTGGAGGAATCCTCCGAGTACCAGAGCGACAATAAAACGTTCACCTACCTGTGGGACAACTACTTCACATTTGACAAGACCTTCGGCGGCAAGCATTACGTCAACGTGATGACCGGTACGTCGGCTCAATGGAACCACGCCTCGTGGCTGTCGGCCCAGATGAACGGCTTCATTTTCAACAACGTCCACCAGATGGACAACGGCGAGGAGATGTACTCCATCGGCGGCTCGCAGAATGAGTGGTCGCTGATGTCCTACATGGCCCGCGCCAACTACACCTTCGACGAGCGCTACCTGTTGACGGCCACCATCCGTCGTGACGGCTCGAGCCGCTTCGGCTCCAAGCACCGCTGGGGCACATTCCCCTCGGTATCGGCCGCATGGCGCATCTCCAAGGAGAGCTTCTTCCCGCAGGACCAGGCCATCAACGACCTGAAGCTGCGCGTGGGCTACGGCAAGACCGGTAGCCAAGCCTCGGTAAGCAACTACTCCTACCTGCCCAGCTACACCACCATGGTGTACCCCTTCGGCACCAACGACAAGAACCAATCGGCGCTGATCGCCCAAACCCTCGCCAACCCCTACATCCACTGGGAGGAGATCGAGCAGGCCAACTTGGGAGTGGACATGTCGCTGTTGAACTCGCGCATCACCTTCAGCCTCGACGGCTACATCAAGAACACCAACGACATGCTCGTCAAGGCCTCCGTGCCCATCACCTCGGGCTTCGAGGACACCTCCACGACCTACTCCAACGCCGGCAAGGTGCGCAACCTTGGCTGGGAGCTTTCGGCCCATTCGGTCAACCTCCAGGGCGAGCTTGGCTGGGAGACCGACCTCGTGGTCACTTACAACAAGAACAAAATCAAGGACTTGAACTCCGACACCCCGTTCTACATCAACCAGATCAACAACTCCTACGTGACGATGCTGGCCAAGGACTACCCGATCAACGTGTTCTACGGCTACGTCACCGACGGTATCTTCCAGAATCAGGCCGAGGTTGACGCCCACGCCGTGCAGTCGGGCGCGTCGCCTGGCGACATCCGGTTCAAGGACCTCAACAACGACGGCGTGATCAACGAGCAGGACCGCACGGTGCTTGGCAACCCCAACCCCACGTGGCTGTTCTCGCTGAACAACCGCTTCACCTGGCGCGGCTTCGAGCTCCAGATCTACCTCCAGGGCGTGGCCGGAAACAAGATCTTCAACTCCACCCGTATCGACATGGAGGGCATGGCTGCCGCCTACAACCAGTATGCCAAGACGTCCAACCGCTGGACCGGCGAGGGCACGTCCAACTCGATGCCGCGCGCCGTGTGGGGGGACCCCAACGGCAACAACCGCGTGAGCGACCGCTGGGTAGAGGACGGCTCCTACCTGCGCATCAAGAACATCACCCTGGCCTACAACCTGCCCGGCAAGCTGCTGCGCCACATAGGCATGGAGCATGCACGCGTGTGCTTCTCATGCGAGAACGTGGCCACGTTCACCAGCTACTCGGGATTTGACCCCGAGGTGGGCGTCAACGGCATCGACTACTCGTCGTTCCCTGCCTCGCGCACTTACAACTTAGGTCTTTCATTCAACTTTTAATCACTGATATTCAACATGAAAACCATATATAACATCCTGTGCGCCGGAGCCTTGACCTTAGGGCTGGCCTCCTGCGAGGATTTCTTGGAGAAGACTCCTTACGACGAGGTAGACCCCGAGGTGGGTGTGACCGACGCGGTGGCCGAGGCGTTGACCAACGGTTGCTACGTCACCCTGCAGTCGTCCAACATGTACAACCAGCGCTTGTGGACGCTTGATATCGTGGCGGGCAACTCGGTAGTGGGTGCCGGTGGTGGCACCGACGGCCTTGAGACGGTGCAAGCCTCCAATTTCACCACCCTGGCCGACAACGGCATGGCCCTGTACATGTGGCGCTCGCCGTGGGTGGGCATCGGCCACTGCAACGACGCCATCCAGGCGATTGAGGGCAACGGCGACCTCTCGGAGGAGGTGCGCACGCGCTGCCTGGGCGAGGCCCTGTTCCTACGCTCCCACTATTACTTCGTGCTGGCTCGCCTATATGGCGGAGTGCCTCTGCGCACCGAGCCTTATGTGCCCGGCACCTCCACCGCCATCAAGCGCGCCTCGCTTGAGGAGACCTACGAGCTGATCATCAGCGACTGTACCCGCGCCTCCAAGCTGCTGCCCGCCAAGAGCCAATATGATTCGTCCAACCTGGGACGCGCCTGCAAGGACGCCGCCCTTACCCAGCTGGCCGACATCTACCTTACCCTCGCCCCCAACAACCCCTCGCTCTACTCCCAAGTAGTGGACCTGTGCAACCAAGTGACAGCCTTGGGTTACACCCTCGACACCCCTTATGAGGACAACTTCGATGCCGAGATCAACAACGGCCCTGAGTCGATCTTCGAGGTACAATACTCGGGCGACACCGATTACGACTTCTGGGGTAACACTCCTCAATCGTCGTGGCTGTCGACCTTCATGGGTCCCCGCAACTCCAACATGGTGGCTGGAGCCTACGGCTGGAACCTCCCCACCGAGGAATTCATGAGCCAATACGAGGCTGGCGACCTGCGCAAGGACTTGACCGTGCTCTACGACGGCTGCCCGGCCTTCGACGGCATGGAGTACAAGAGCTCGTGGTCCAATACCGGCTACAATGTGCGCAAATTCCTGGTGCCGAAGTCGATTTCGCCTGAGTACAACACGTCGCCGGCCAACTTCGTGGTATATCGCTACGCCGACGTGCTGTTGATGCAGGCCGAGGCCCTCAACGATCTGGGCCAGACCTCGGAGGCTGTTGCCCCGCTGAATATCGTGCGCAACCGCGCCGGCTTGGGCAAGATCAAGTCGACCGTGTCGCAGGCCGACCTACGCGAGACCATCATCCACGAGCGCCGCATGGAGCTGGCTTTCGAGGGACACCGATGGTTTGACCTCATCCGCTTGAACAACGGCGAGTACGCCCTGACGTTCCTGCGCTCGATCGGCAAGACCAACGTCAACCGCAACCGCCTGCTGTTCCCCATCCCGCAAACCGAGATGGACGCCAACCCGCTTATGGAGCAAAATCCTGGTTATTAATCCTTAAACTACTGAGAAGCAATGAAACTATCATATATCGCCTCGGCCGCTATCCTGGCCTTGGGCTTGGGCTGCGCGTCGTGCACCGACAACGACTATATGGAGCTGGACAAGGGGAGCGACACGTTGACCCTCACCGCCTCCACCACCGAGATCGTGCTTGAGGAATCGGAGTACGCCTCCGACGCTATCGAGCTCTCGTGGAGCACCGGCACCAACTACGGCACCGGCAACCGTATCCTCTACACCCTGCAACTGGCAGCGGCCGGCACCAACTTCGCCGATCCTGTCACCATCTACGACGGCGAGTCGCAGGAATACTCGTGGACCCCGATGGTCGACCAGCTCAACGCTTTGGCCATCAACCGCCTGGGCGCCGAGCCTTACGAGGCCTACCAGATTGAGGCCCGAGTGCTCGCCACCGTAGCGGGAGTGACCACCGACCAAAGCTCGATCGTCACCTTCACCGTCACCCCCTACAAGGCTGTGGCCACCAAGCTTTACCTCATCGGCGACGCTACCCCCAACGGCTGGAGCGCCGACAACGCCACCGAGATGGCCAAGACCTCAACCGGCATCTTCACCTGGACCGGCAACCTGGCCGCTGGCGAGTTTAAATTCATCACCACTCTTGGCCAGTTCCTCCCCTCCTACAACAATGACGGCAACGGTGGCCTCGTTTACCGCGACAGCGACGACCAGCCCGACGAGAAATTCGTCATCACCGAGGCCCACTGCTACAAGGTTGACGTCAACCTCCTTGAGCTTACCATCACGATCACCGAGGTTGAGGGCATCGCCCCGGCTTACAGCGAGCTTTACTTCGTGGGCGACGTGACGAGCTGGACGTTCTGGGAGATGACCCAGGACCCCTTGGATCCGTTCCTCTTCCGCATCGGCGTATTCTTCACCGGCGCCAGCGAGTTTAAGTTTGGCACCACCAGCGGCTCGTGGGAGAACATGTACAAGGCCGCCGAGGAGAACGCTCCCTACACCAACACCGAGATGCAGTTCATCTCGGGCTTCGACCCCGATCCCAAGTGGTATCTCACCGCCTCGGAGGCCAACCAGGCTTACAAGATATGCGTGGATATCCGCACCGACGCCGAGCGCATGCTCATGGCTCCCTACACCCCCTACACCGAGATGTATCTCGTGGGCGACGCCACCCCCAACGGTTGGGATCTTGGCAACGCCACCGCGATGACCGTCGACCCCTCCGACGCCAACATCTTCACCTGGAGCGGCTACCTCAACGCCGGCGAGCTGAAATTCTCGGCCGACAAGCAGAGCGACTGGAACGGCGCCTGGTTCATGGCCGACGAGGAGGGCAAGGTGCCCACCGGCTCGGAAGAGCACACTCTGTTCATCGACAAGACCAACAGCTCTTGCCAGGACCAGTACAAGGACATCCTTGTGGGCAACATCGACTACAAGTGGGTGATCGAATCGGCTGGCAACTACACCATTACCCTCAACCAGCTTTACCAGACTGTAACCATCAAAAAACAATAAGCTTTACCCAATCGAGAATCCCGGCACTCCCGAAAGTCCCGGAAATCCCGGGATTCTCGAAAAATAATACCAACGATGAAAAAGTATCTCTATCCCATAATGGCTGGCGTGGCGCTTATCGCCACGGGTTGCTCCGACAACGACAGCGACACCACCCCCGGTGGCGAGACCGGTAGCGGCAACGCCTCGGTTGACGCTTCCGCTGTGCACGCCGTCACCTCATCCTCCCTATCCGAAATCTCCACCGACAAGGCCATCTACGCCCCTGGCGAGGCCGTCAAATTCACCTGCACCGGGATACCCGCCGGCGCCACCATCCGCTACCGCCAAGGCGCCGACGTAATCTCGGAAACCAGCGCCACTGGCTCCACTTGGACGTGGCAGCCTCCCACGACCGACTTCACCGGTTACATGGTCGACGTGTACACAATGGCCGATAACCGCACCGAGCAGATTCTGGCCTCCATCGCCGTGGACGTATCCAGCGACTGGACCCACTTCCCCCGCTACGGCTTCGTGGCCACGTTCGACTCCTCCAAGCTCCCCGCGGGCGTGATCGAGGACGAGATGGCCTACCTCAACCGCTGCCACATCAACGGCGTGCAGTTCCAGGATTGGCACAACAAGCACCACTGGCCCCTGGGGGGCACTCGCGACAATCTGCTCGACGTGTACCAGGACATCGCCAACCGCGACGTGTACACATCGGTGGTCAAACGTTATATCGACGTGCAGCACCAATACGGCATGAAGTCGATGTTCTACAACCTGTGCTTCGGCGCTCTGAGCGATGCCGAATCGGATGGCGTCAAGCCCGACTGGTACGCCTTCAGCGACCAAAAGCACTCCACCAACGACAAGCACTCGCTCCCCTCGTCGTGGAAGAGCTCAATCTACGTGCTCGATCCCGCCAACCCCGAGTGGCAAGCCTACTTGGCCGAGCGTAACGACGAGGTGTACGCCAACCTTGATTTCGACGGCTTCCACATCGACCAATTGGGCGACCGTGGCACCCTCTACGACTACTACGGAGGCAAATTGAACCTCAAGCGCGGCTACGCCTCGTTTATCAACGCCATGAAGGCGGCTCACCCCGACAAGACCTTGGCTTTCAACGCCGTGGGCAGCTATGGCGCTGAGGCTATCATCGGCACCGGCAACGTATCGTTCTGCTACAACGAGGTGTGGGGCGACCAGTCGCAATTCTATCAGCTGCGCGACATCATCGTGGAGAACGACGGTTACTCCAACAACACGCTGCGCACCGTCTTCGCCGCTTACATGAACTATGACAAGGCCGACGTGACCACCGGCTACATGAACCTGCCCGGCGTTGTCATGACCGACGCCGTGATGATGGCCCTGGGTGGCTCCCACCTCGAGCTGGGCGACCATATGCTGTGCCGCGAGTACTTCCCCTCCACTGCCCTGCAGATGACCGATGAGCTGAAAGAGGTAATGATCCGCTACTACGACTTCCAGACGGCCTACCAGAACCTGCTGCGCGGCACCTCCACCTCCAGCGAGGTATCACCCGCCGTTTCGGCCTCGGGCGTGAATGTGTGCGCTTGGCCTCCCCGCCAGGGCTACCTCACCACCTACAGCCGCGACGTCAACGGCAAGCGCGTGATCAACCTGTTGAACTTCGTCAACATCGACGACCTGTCGTGGCGCGATCTCAACGGCACCCGCGAGGCTCCACAGGAGTTCACCTCCCTGCCTATGACCATCACCATGCCTCGCGCCATCTCCAAGCTATGGGTTGCCTCGCCCGACTATAACGGCGGCGTGCCCCAGGAGCTGGCTTTCAACCAGGTGAACGGCGTGATCTCCTTCACGCTCCCGGCTATCAATTACTGGACCATGATTGTAATCGAGTAAAGATATGAATTTCAAGTTATTAATCGTCGCGGCCGCGGCCGCGACGCTCCCTCTGCATGCTTTCGGCGCTGAGGTGAGCAGCCCCTCGGGAGTGGTAACGGTGGCTTTTGACACCCCCGGTGGCGTCCCCACCTACAATGTCACCTACAAGGGCAAGGCGGTGATCAACCCCTCGCGATTGGGCTACGATCTGGCCAATCAGGCCGACCTTCTCGACGGGTTTGAACTGGTCAACGCCACCACCTCCACCTTCGACGAAACCTGGGAACCGGTGTGGGGCGAGAACGCCAAGATACGCAACCATTACAACGAGTTGCTCGTGGAGCTGCGCCAGCCCTCAACCGATAGGCTGATGAACGTGCGCTTCCGCGTCTACGACGATGGCATGGGCCTCCGCTACGAGTTCCCGCTGCAGCGCAACCTCGTGTACTTCATCGTCAAGGACGAGAAGACCCAATTCGCCATGACCGGCGACCACACCGCATGGTGGATCGCTGGCGACTATGACACCCAGGAGTATTGCTATACTGAATCGCGCTTGAGCGAGATTCGCGGCCTGATGGAAGGCTCGATCACCTCCAACGCGTCCCAGACGCAGTTCTCGCCCACGGGCGTGCAGACGTCGATACAGCTGCGCACCGACGACGGCATTTACCTCAATCTCCACGAGGCCGCTCTGGTCGACTACTCGTGCATGCACCTCAACCTCGACGACAAGAAAATGATTTTTGAGTCGTGGCTCACCCCCGACGCGCAAGGCAACAAG
Organism: Bacteroidales bacterium; assembly: GCA_020859755.1. Taxonomy (GTDB): domain Bacteria; phylum Bacteroidota; class Bacteroidia; order Bacteroidales; family Muribaculaceae; genus JAJPXC01. The sequence goes on from JAJBVP010000081.1 coordinate 10,751, forward strand.
GGCCACCTGCAGGCCCCCTGCAACAGCCCCTGGCGCACGCTCATCGTGAGCGACGACGCCCGCGACATGCTCGCCTCCAACCTTATCCTCAACCTCAACGACCCCTGCGCCTACGACGACACGTCGTGGATCAAGCCGGTGAAGTACATGGGCGTATGGTGGGAGATGATCGGCGGAGGCAAGGAGTGGAGCTATACCTACGACCTTCCCTCGGTGCAGCTTGCCACGCTCGACTACACCAACACCAAGCCCCACGGCCGCCATCCGGCCAACAACGACAACGTGAAGAAGTACATCGACTTCGCGGCCAAGCACGGCTTCGACCAAGTGCTCGTTGAGGGCTGGAACGTGGGCTGGGAAGACTGGTTTGGCAACTCCAAGGACTATGTGTTCGACTTCGTGACCCCCTACCCCGATTTCGACATCGACATGCTCAACGACTACGCCCACTCCAAGGGCATCCGCCTGATGATGCACCACGAGACCTCGGCCTCGGTGCGCAACTACGAGCGTCACCTGCCGGCCGCCCTGGCCCTGATGGACAAATATGGCTACAATGCCATCAAATCGGGATATGTGGGCAACATCGTGCCTCGCGGCGAGCACCACTACGGCCAGTGGCTCAACAACCACTACCTCTACTGCATCAAGGAGGCTGCCAAACACCACGTGATGGTCAATGCCCACGAATCGGTGCGCCCCACCGGCCTGTGCCGCACGTATCCCAACTTGATCGGCAACGAGTGCGCCCGAGGCACCGAGTATGAAGCGTTCGAGGGCAACCCCGCCAACCACACCACCATTCTCCCGTTCACCCGTCTGCAGGGCGGCCCGATGGACTACACCCCCGGCATCTTTGAGATGGACATGAAAAAGGTCAACCCCAACAGCGCCGGCCACGTCAACTCGACGCTCGCCCGCCAATTGGCCCTCTATGTGACCATGTACTCGCCGCTGCAGATGGCGGCCGATGTCCCCGAGGTGTACGAGCGATTCATGGACGCGTTCCAGTTCATCAAGGACGTGCCTGTCGACTGGGCTGAGAGCCACTACCTTGAGGCCGAGCCGGGCCAGTACATCACCGTTGCCCGCAAGGACAAGAACAGCGAGGCTTGGTACGTGGGTAACACCAGTGCCGAGAACGGCCACCAGTCCAAGCTGAGGCTCGACTTCCTCACTCCCGGCCAGAAGTACAAAGCCACGATCTACGCCGACGCCAAGGATGCTCACTATATGAACAATCCACAGGCCTACACCATCTCCTCCAAGACGGTGGACAGCAAGTCGACCTTGGCTCTGAGCGCGGCTCCCGGTGGAGGCTACGCCATCGAGCTACAGCCCATGTAACCGAGCTCTTGTGAGGGCCGTCCAAGAGCCGGCCCGCCAAGGCTCCCCATACGCCCCTTTCACCCTTTAATCCTTTAATCCTTTAAAAATAAAGGAGGATAGGATTAAAGAAGCCATCAACCAAAAACCAAAAACCATCAACCAAAAACCCATATACAATGAAAAAGCTTTTACTTTCCACAACCCTATGCCTCAGCGCATTGGCAGCATCAGCATTCGAGTACAGCGACATCACCAACCTCTACGTGATCGGCGAGGCCGTATCCAGCGGCTGGTCGCAAGCCGACGCCCCTGAAATGACCTCCAACGGCTCGGGTGTCTTCACCTGGACCGGCACACTCAAAACCGGTCAAGTGAAATTCATCATCGGCCGCGACACCTGGGATTCGCTCGTTTCAGCCGACTACGACAACTACGGCATCGTCCTCGACACCCCGATGAACCTCGCTAAGGGCGACGAGGCCGGCGACAACAAGTGGTACAACAACGAGGCTGGCGTTTACGTCCTCACCGTCGACCTCAACGCCAAGACCTTGACCGTCAGCGCCGACGCTTCGGCATTTGTCCCCACTGCCTTCTCCATCTCCGGCTCGGCTCTTACTTGCACCCCCTCCGAGCAGGGTCCCTCGATCTTCAAGTACATGGGCTCGGTGGCAGCCGGCACCTTCACCGTCAAGGCTACCGACGCCGAGGGTAAAGCCCAGTGGCTTAAGGCTGGCGACAACAACGCCTACACCTACGTAGCGGAGAGCGCTGCTACCGCCTATACCACCGAGGCCATCGCCAAGGCCCAGCTCTTCATCGACGCCGCATCCCAGACCCTCACCTTGAACGCTTACGAGGCCCCCGCCGGCGTATGGATCGTGGGCTCCGACACCGAGTGGTCGTTCGTCGAGATGACCCAATCGACCGACGATCCCGACGTTTACGAGTGGACCGGCGCTATCGGCACCTCCAAGGGCACCGAGATCAAGTTCATGACCATCAACAACTTCGACAACGACGGCGTGTACGGCATCCACCCCTACTTCAATGGCGAGAACCTGCTGGAAGCCAACTACTTCTGCCAGGGCGGCAACGACAACAAGTGGGCCGTCCCCGAGGACGCCAATTACAAGCTCAAGGTCAACCATTACCTGCAGACGGTATCTGCCTCCAAGGTGAGCGGCGTCGCCACGGTTGAGGCCAACGACGCAACGGCTCCTGTCGAATACTACAACCTTCAGGGCATCCGCGTAGCTCAGCCCCAAGCCGGCCAACTCGTGATCCGCCGCCAAGGCACCAACGTCGCTAAAATCATCTTTTAAAAATCGACTCCTCTGATTGTTTTATTTGGCAATTTATACTAATCCCAAATCCTGTTAGCTTAGGTGCGATAGCACTAAGGTTCCTATAGATAGTGCAATTTTTAGGGTGCTGCCCGATCTCCCCTCGGAGGTCGGGCAGCCTATTTTCACGGCCCTCACGAGAAGATGTATCGGCACCCATGGTGAGGGCCGGCCAAGCGCCGGCCCGCCAAGGCTGCGCAGCAGCTTCTCCCCCTTTTAGGGCCTTTTTCCCCACTACTTATTTATACTATTATCAACTTATATTATTCTGATCTTCATTGTTTTAGCCCGCACGCTACACTATATTTTGGCTATATGGGCGCGGGGAGTTTTTTTCTGATATTACCTTTGCGGTGGACAAATTTTCACACCGAAAATCTAACAAAATCTCTACATAGACTATGAATCGTTTAAGACTTAGTTACCTATCTATTCTATCTATCCTCACGCTCGCCGTGTCGCCGTGGTGCGCCTATGCGGGCACAGTGTATTTTGACAATACCGACGCTAATTGGAACACGGTGTACGCCCACTATTGGGGGGGCGACACCGGCTCCAGTTGGACCGACGCTTCGAGCGACGATCCAACGTCGGTCACGGCCCACGGCGTCGCCATGACCCGCATGGGCAACTCCAACCTATGGAAAGTGGATATCGACGACAAGAGCACCAGTCTGGTGTTCAACAACAATGCCGACGAGCAAACCGTCGACATCGTCGTTGACTCAAGCGAGGCCTCCAACGCCAAATATCGCGCCACTGCAAAAAACACCAAAGGTAAGTGGACCTACAATTCCGACCCCTACCCCTTGGTAGCCGACTCTCAGTTCAAGCTGTACCTCTTCGGCGACCTCAATTCCTCACAGGATGGCGCCATCGTCAAGGACGATTACGTGGCCATCGAGATGACCCGCCAGGTCGACGGCACCTTCACCGCCTCGGGCGTGCAGCTCACCCGCAAGAAACATGACGACTACGCCTACGTGTCGTTCTGCTCCACCACTTCGATGGTGATGCACAGCATCGTCGCGTCGTCGCTCGCCGACACCAACACTGGAAACAGCAATGCCGACCGTTACGGCTCCTCCACAACCGATGAGACCGTCACCTATGGCTCCCCGTCGACCGTGATCGCGCGACTGAAATGGAGCAACCGCACCTCGGCAGGTTACCACGACTGGGCACTCGACGCCGGCAAATATAATATCAAGGTAGACCTCACCGACGGGATGGAGGTTACATTCACCCCCGCCAACTCGGTGAACATGCCCCTGACCAAAGCCGATTTCGTCAACTCCGACGGCACGCCCCGCGCCCATTACTTCTTGGTGGGCTCGCGCCAGGGCGACTGGCACCTGCAGCCCGAGTGGGAGCTGGAGCAGCAAAGCAACGGCACGTGGACCATCCCCGGCGGCCGCTTCATCTACCCCGGTTACATCGGAATCGCCAAGGTCGACAATTACTACGACTATACCTTCCAGCGCTACAAGCTATTCGCCAAGCCCGGCGAGAAGATCCAGGACAAGAGCGACAACGCCTGGTCGGCCATCACACTCTCAGCCGACGGCCTGTCCTCGCAAGGCACTGTGCACGGCTACATCGATTACCCCGACTTGAGCGACACCTATGGCGACAACACTTGGTTCCCCTCCTCGGACGGTGCTGTGAAATTCAGCACGGCCAACGCCATGATCCTTTACGCCAACATGACCGACGAGTATCAGGACCCCAAAAACCAAGTTGCCCAAGGCATCAACACGGCCCGCAACTCCAAGGGCCTGTGGTGTGACAACATCGTCGTGACGCTCGACTCCGACTCCAACCCCGCCGGCATCTCCTTCAGCGGCCTGTCGAAATTCAACGCCAAGGAGTTTATCTTCACCCTCGTTGGCGGCGAGATCCACAACGAGCGTATCGACGCGTTGAGCCAAGCCAATCCTGGCGTCTACGACCACCCGCTGTGGGACACCCAATCGTCCAACGGCTACGGCTGGCACGACGCGTGGGTGCAATACGACGACCAGGGCAACGTCTACCACGACGGCAACGGCGAGTTGATCTACCAGACGGTGTTCACCCGCTCGTGGTTCAAGGCTCACCCCAGCTATTTCTACCGCTCCAAGGACAATCTGCTCTATACTTCCGACGACATCACCTTCGTCAACGCCGCAGCTCTTGACGACCTCGACAACGACCCGTTCAAAAACTTCTACACCTCTCGCCCGGCCAACGGTGACCAGATTGGCGACCTCGAGGCCTTCACCTGGAGCGACGACACCTATACCTACACCTTCCCCGAGAAGATGGTCGACAGCAGTGAGGATCAAATCAAGTCGCGCTCTACCGACAAAGGCTGGGAATGCTTCGTGGTAAAGGACATTTGGGTGTCGGGCGACTACAAGATATGGTCGGGCTGGGGCGGCAACAGCGTGTTCTACGAGTTTGACAACACCTGGGGCAGCGAGTTGCGCTCCTCCCAGCGCTGGAACCGCGAGAACGGCGGCTCGGCCATCAAAAACAACAACCAATGGACCGGCGGCTTCGACGTCAACTCGTCGGCCGAGGTGGAGGTGTACCCCACCTACATCGACGTGGAGAGCGCCAACTTCTACTTCGGATTCGACATGGACGCCAACCGCTGGGTGGAGACCTTCTTCGACCGCATCATCTTCTGGTACAACGCCGAGGACGGCATTGAGAACGGCGTGCTGCAGTTCATCTCCCAGGCCAACGGCCCCAAGATCCGCGCCTACGAGGTGGAGGGCGATAACCACTCCATCGAGTACCGGTGGTACATCGACCAGAGCAACGTGGAAGAGGGCACCCTCAACGACAAGGAGATCGCCTCCTACACCATCACCCGCTACCGTGTCACCTCGGAGGGCGAGTCGCTCAACGGCGTCACCGAGGAAAATATCGTGCCCGAGGAGAGCAAGAATATCATATCGAAATTCGACCCCGAGACCGGCTTGCTCACCTTCATCGACAAAGGCACGGTGACCGATGAGGACGCCGAGGGCGACCTCCCGGCCGGCACCTACCTCTACGTCGTGTCGGTGACCTATTCCGACGGCGTTACCAAGAGCGCCAAGAGCAACCGCATCACCATCTACGACCCCGACAACGTGGCCGACCCCGATCCCCTGGCCTTCCAGCTCATCGAGCTCACCAAGAACCAGGAAGTGACCATCGACGGCACCACCTATACCGACGCCATCGAGTATCTGGCCCCCACCAACGCCTCCACCATCCGCTCGCGTGGCGCGGCCGCTCTCAACTACCGCACCGACAACGGCACCATGTATATCGTGAGCGCCGGCAAGGACGACTCCTCCATCCAGCTCCACGCCCTCGACGCCACCAAGACCTGGAACCTGATCAAGAATCACCCCGAGGCTTACACGTGGACCTCCGACTTCTACGTGCGCTCCCTTACCGAGACAACCTTCAACAACCGCATGAACAACTACCGCCAAAATGGATTGATCCAGCAGGCGGCCAATCCCGTGCCGGAGCTTACGGTGACCGATTCCAGCGTGTCGCAAGCCGCCGCGTCGACCCTTTCCAAGGTTATCCAGCAGGGTGACGACGCCGCCAACCCCTCGGGAAAAGGCTACTACGGCTCTATCGTCAAGCGCTCCGGATCCCTGGCCAAGGCCTCGTTCAACGTGGCTATGAGCTACACCGTCGACAACCAGGCTCGCAACTCGTCGGCCACCACCATGGGTGCCTCCGTAATGCCCAAGCCCTACAGCATCGCAATGACCGGCTACGAGGAGACGAAGGAGAATATCGACGGTTTCTCGGGCGAGCTCACGGCATCAGTGCGCGCCGGAGTCAACAACCACTCCGACCCCACCGAGCGCACCCTCACGTTCAAGGCCGAGGACGTCGACCTGCTCCACCTCAACGCCAAGTTCACCTTGCGGCAGCCAAACGTAAGCCCTGAGATTCTGGCCAAATACGACATCCGTTACCAGGTGAACGGCTACAATTACACCGTCATCAACGGTAACAAGTCCACCGAGCGGCTGTTCTCCACCCAATACGTCGACCGCGGTCACACCGCCCTTTCCGATGGCTATTCCATCACTGTAAGCGACGTCAACCCCCATGGCGACGACAATGTGGATGTCTCCTACACCCCCGACGTATATCCCGGCATCGAGGTGACCACCACCACCTATATCGACAAGGACAACTCCACGTCGACCCTCGCCGGCACCTACCACTACACCGACCTGCTGGCCGCCACCCCCAACGTGGTAACCCGCGGCGAGGCTCCCCAAATCGGTAGCGTACAACTCGAATACACTGTCAACGGCGACCTTGCCAACTGCAACGTGTGGGGATTGAGGAGCTACTCCCAATTCTCCCACATGGGCACCCACACCGATGTATTCGACGGCGGCGACTCCCCGATGACCCCCAGCCTTTACATGCTTGAGGCTACCGACACCGACGGTGGAAATTATGAGGCCTACTACCTGCTTTCCACCATGCAATCCAACGCCACCGTCACCATGGACACCCCGCGATGGTTCGCCACCCAAATGCCCTCGACCGTGACCAATCCCACGCTCTACTTCACCCCGGTGTACATCTTCGCCTACAACCCCACGGTATCTTGCAGCGGATTGACCCCAGCCACCTCCATCTCGGGTAAAGCCGACGCCACTTCGGTAAGCTTTATCGGTGTCACCGGCACCCCCGGCACAGGCACATCCGCCAACCCCGTCTACACTGGCGTGGAGGAGATCACCATAGACTCCCTCACGGGCTATGTCCTCTACAACCTTCAGGGTCAGCGCGTCCTCAACCCCGTCCGTGGCCAGGTCTACCTTGCAGTTCTTAACGGCCATCACGCAGCCAAGAAAGTAATCTTCCAATAGCAAACAAGGAGCGTGGGCGCCCCGCCCGCGCAATTAGCGAACAAGGAGCGTGGGCGCCCCCGCCCGCTCCAGGAACAAGATAATTAAGTTAGTAGTTCTATATCATGAAGCCTATCTTCACCATCATTGCCGCCGCTGGAGCCCTCGTGGCCCCAGCCGCGGTCGTGGCGGCCGACTTCGTCTCCACAGCATTCGGAATCGTCCACATTCCAGCCTCGGCCTCCGAGTATGAGGCCATGTCTATCGACCTTAGCACCGACAAGTGTGCATATGCCCCCGGCGAGGCCGTCTCGTTCACCGCCTCGGCAGCCCCGGCTGGCGCTCGCGTAAGGTATCTCAACGGCGCCGATGTCGTGGCCGATGTCGAGTTATCCTCCAAAAAGTGGCAATGGACTCCTCCAACCACCGATTTTCAAGGCTACCTCGCTGAGGTATACGCAACAGCCGGCGACGGATCCGAGACCGTTCTCGGCACTATCGCCGTCGATGTCTCCAGCGACTGGACTATGTATCCCCGATACGGCTTCGTGGCCACTTTCGACGACACAAAGCTCGCCGACGGCGTGGTCGAAAGCGAAATGGACTACCTCAACCGTTGCCACATCAACGGCGTGCAGTTCCAGGATTGGCACTGGAAGCACCACTGGCCCCTGGCCGGCACCCGCGACAACCCCATGGACGTTTACACCGATATCGCCAACCGCACGGTATACGCATCGGTGGTCAAGAAGTACATCGAGGAGCAACACAAGCACGGCATGAAAGCCATGTTCTACAACCTCGCTTTCGGCGCCCTCGACGGCGCTGAGACCGACTACGACGAGGACGGCTGGAGCGTCGAGGAAACCAAGTATCTGTACACCGACCGCAACCACACCACCCGCGATTACCACGCTCTCCCCTCGGGTTGGAAAAGCAACATCTACCTCACCCAGCCCGGCAACTACTTCTGGATCGAGTGGATGAAAAAGCGCAACGACGACGTATACGCCAACTTCGACTTCGACGGCTACCAGATCGACCAGCTCGGCGACCGTGGCACCCGTTACGACTACTGGGGCGAATATGTCGACCTCCCCACCAATTACGTCACCTTCATCAACGGCATGAAGGAAAAGCACCCCGGAAAGCGCCTGGTGATGAACGCCGTAAGCTCGTTCGGCGGCGACAAGATCGTTGCCACGGGTAAGGTCGACTTCGCCTATAACGAGACCTGGGATTCCGAGAAGTACTACCTCGACCTGCGCAACATCATCGGCAACAACGACGGTGCCAGCAACTACGGCGTGCGCACGGTCTTCGCATCCTACCTCAACTACAACCGCGCCGACCGCGGCGACGGCTACATGAACACTCCCGGCGTGTTGCTCACCGATGCCGTCATGATAGCCATCGGCGGCAACCACCTCGAGCTGGGCGACCATATGCTTTCCCGCGAATACTTCCCCGCTTCGCCCCTCAAGATGAGCGACGAGCTTCGCGAGGCCATGATCCGCTATTACGACTTCCAGACGGCTTACCAGCAACTCCTTCGCGGCACCCTTTCAACCAAGAATGAGATTTGGGAACCCGTCACCTCGCTGGCCTCGGCCTCCGATACCCGCGTCAACAACTGGCCACCACAGACGGGCGGTATCACCGTCTACGAGCGCGCCACGGCCGACGGCGGCAAGAAGATCTATCACCTGCTGAACTTCTCCACGGCCGACAATGTGGAATGGTGCGACACCGAGGCAGTGCGCCCCGAGCCCCGCGAAATGACCAGTCTGCCTATACAGATAGCCTGCGGTTCGGGAGCCAAAAAGGTGTGGACAGCCTCGCCCGACTACCTCGGCGGCGCCCCCCAGGAGCTCGCCTTTCAATCCACCAGCGACGGCGTGCAAGTCACCGTTCCCGCCCTTAAATACTTATCAATGATTGTAGTAGAATTCTGACCATGAGAAAAATCATATCCACCCTCGCCCTCCTGGCAACCATCACCGGCGCAGCCTCCGACGGGCTTTTGGACAACGCCATCGCCTACGAGGCCGTGGCCGTCAACTCCACATCTTATAAATGCTGCGAGGTGCTGCCTGTGGGCCGCTACGCCATCACCGCTACCGACGGCAACGAGACACGCTACCTCTCCGTGGCCGCCAACGGTGCCTACACCTACGCCACCTCTCCCGACGACGCCACATTCTTCACTGTCACCGATGACAACCCCTACCAGCAAGTGCTCATCGACGCCGCCGCCGCGACGGTCGAGACCCGCGACTTCACACCCTGGCAACAACTCTACGTCGTGGGCAGCTTCAACTCTTGGGCATTCACCCCGATGGAATGCGCCGACCTCGACGAGCAGGTGTTCACCTACACCGGCACAATCGCCACCACCGCTGGCACCGAGCTGAAATTCATGGGTGCCAACTACTATTCGCCCGGGGCCGACCCCAACGGCGTGCACCCCCTAACCAACGGCGAAACGCTCACCTCGGCCGCCCACGTGGCCACCGGCACCTCCACCGACTACAAATGGACCGTCCCGGCCACCGACTCCTACTCCATCACCGTCAACCCCTTCAAGCTCACGGCCTCGGTGTCGACCAACTCGTCGACCGACATCGACCGCACAGTGGCGACGGTTGACGCCGACCAGATCCTCGCCGTCTACGACCTCATGGGACGTCCCGAGCCTTGCGACCTGGTCCTGCTCCCCTCGGGCCTCCACATCGTCGTAACCCCCGCCGGCACCACCAAGATCCTCCGCTAACCCATAACCCTTACGGGGCGTGGGCATCTTGCCCGCGCATCCCTGGGGTGGGGCCCTTCTTATCTTGATGAACTGAATGAATCGTCCATCGTCACCTCCGAATGCACAATACCGTAATGTTTCCCATCTTCCACGCCATAGGTGGAGATGAGTTACATATTAATCCCCAGTTACCTCACGTGATGTGGGCCGCCGAACGTCGGCCCGCCCAGGCTCCGCGTACGTTCTGGCCCCACCCCTATAAGACGTTACATGGGCTTGATCATGGACTCGATAAAGTCGACCTCCTCGTCGCTCAACCCATACTTATCGTATAGTTGCCGATCAATCCCATCCACCTCCTTTTTCCAGTCAATCTCCTCATTGCTAGCGAAATCCTGCATGGGAACAAAAGCAAAGCATTCCTTGGTAACATTCACCGATGTTACCCCCTGTCGGAGAAGATAACGAGCAAATTTTGTTCGCAAATACTTTTTATAATTATTTGCTTCGTTCTCAGTTTCAAACGCAGCGGTATCTATATAGGTTTCGGTATTGATTTCGCCAGGGACTAAGATCTTAGGTTCTGTTATGACCCGATAACCCTCCCCGGGTTTTACACTCATCTCACCGTTACTAGGAACGAATCTTCCTATAATGATTTTATAGGAATCTACTAAATCATTACCTTTTTTGATCTCAGAACGGTTAATTTTAGACCATCCTTGACTAGTGAGTATTCTAACATCTCCATTCTCGCTCCCACGAAAATATGTTCGAAAGCCAAAGGGATTAATGGGCAGTACTAGCTCATTAAGGAATTTGGGTTCATGATCGAGTATTTTCCTAAGAATCGGTATTGCAGCATTCGACCGGATGAGCACTCCAAATTCGTTAAGATACCTAGATTCTTCTTTATTTTTAAGTGCGACATTATTTATGATAGTGCACGGGCCTTTGTAATCATTATTCCACAAAAACACACATAATCCCCCTGCAATATCTACTGCGGGGAAAAGATCCTTGCTCAATTCGTAATCTGCTAACTTCCGAAGATGAGTATCTTGCATCATAGAAGAGCGGAAGTCATCAAGACCGCGGCCCCCTGCATACCATCTAGCAGGCATAATCATCGAAACATAGGTAGGAGACAAAGATCTAGCCAAATCCACAAAGTGTTGATATACAGGCACTGCTCCGCGGTCAGTACCGCCATCCATGACTTGGTATGGTGGGTTGCCGACGATGGCTTTGAATTTGAGGTCTTTCTTTTCTTGGGTTTTCATGTCGGTGGGGTTGATGTCCCAGAAGTTGTAGCCACCGCGCAGGCAGGTGACAACATGGGACGGGTTCTTTTTAACGTCCTCGATCAGATCCTTGGTGGCGTACCAAGAGCGCACGTGGTGGGCACCTCCCTGATAGCCGAGCAGCACACGGCGGGTGATCATGGCTGCCATCTCGCTCTTGCACAGTACATACACGTTGCAGCCAACAACCTCGCGCCATAATGCTTGTTCCTCCTCGGGGGTGTCACTGGGGAAAAGGCTTGACTGCTTGCGCTGACGGAAGATAGTATAAGTGATCCAAAGGGGATACAGGCCCGACTTGGAGTTGATTTCGAGCACTTTTAGGTCGGGGGTATTGAGCCAATCGTCGGTGACACCCTCCTGATTCACCAGCTGGGGCTCCTCGAGGTGCACCCGATGGGTGGCGGAGTCGAAAAAGTCGTAGCCGCCGATTGTGTCGGCAAGGTGCATGTTCACCACTCGCCAGGGGGTGAGGACGGTTTCCTTGTCGGGGAAACGGAAATTGGCAATCATCTCGGCGATGGCCTTGGTGCGCTCGGTCACCGAGAGTGAGTCGGCGGCAATCGTACGGTCGCGCACCATCTTGGCGGCCGATGAGAAAATCTCCTCATTGAGAACTCCGGCATCGAGCAGCGATTCCAGCTCCTTTCGCCCCACCCCCTTGGGCATAAACACCTCGAGCGACTCGTCGTCAACGATTTCGAGCAGCCGGTGCAAGGTGATATCCTCGTCTGGGGGAATATCGGCTCCAAACACGAGCATTGGCATGCGCACGTAGATATTGGTCAACACGGCCAAGGCCTGGCGCGCGGGGTCGCTCTTTTTGGAGCCCTTTTTGGAGGTTGATGGCGTTTGTTTGCCGTTGCCTGGTTTGCCTGTGCCTTTCCCGGGGTTGGGCTTGTCCTTGGGGAAGGTGGAGCTAAGGGTGATTGTGCCCGAGCCTGAAGGATCGTCAAGCACGTGGCCGGCCTTCTGCATCTTGAGGCCAACGTCCTGAATGGCTTTGCGCTGCTTCTCGGTGAGTGTGCCCAGGTCGACAAACATGCGCTTGTCGCGAAAACCGCGACGTATCACGTGGTCGGAGTAGGCGCGGCCTATCGACTGCATGAGGGTGACGGTGTCGTAATTTCGCTCACGCGAGCCCTCATGGGCGATAATGGCGTAAAAACGCAGGACATCCTTATAAGCCTTCTCGGCGGAGACCTGGGTCATGGGGATGCCGTCAATGTCGGCCACTTGAGAAGGATGGGATTGATGGTGGACCATGTCGTTGATCACCATAAGGATACGGTCGGGAGCGAAGTCGAAAGCGTAGCACACGGCCTTTTTGGGCATCACGTTGCGTCGAGTGGCCGTTTGGGCGCGGAAGATTGTCTGGAGATAGAATGCGGCGCTGATTTTCTCGCCTCCGCTGAGCATAAACACGCCGCTCCATTCTGGGATGCTCACGCCCGTGGTCAGTCGTCCGCATGAGAGGGTGATGGTCTTGGGGTTATTGGCGATGGCGGTTTGTACCTTCCTAAGGGCGTCCTTTTCAAGTTTGTCCTGTTTTTTGGCATCGATATCGTCTTGGGCCAACTCGTCGCCCTCACCTGCCACATTCACCACGGTGTATTGCTTGAGTGTGGGATGGCTTTGTATCATTTTGCTCAGGGCCGCGGCTGCTTTTACGCCGGGCACCACCCATAGGGTGTGGCTCAAGGAATAGCGAAACGCATCGTTGCTATAAGGGTAGCACGTTTCGGGCTTGCTTTCATCACACAGCAAGTCGAGGAAACGGCGCACATCCTTCTCGTGGACAAATTGATCGTCCTCCACGCGGAAGAATTCGGCGAAGTTGAAGTAATCGTTGTTTTGGTCAGGCTGATAGTCAGCGAATTCGTCGAGCTTGTAGGTGTGCACCTCCAGACGGGGGAGGTCGGCATATGGATTGGGCTCGGTGGGATGGTTGTGCTCCCAATCGGCCTTGGCCTGTTGCTCCATCTCGTAGGTCCACGAGTAAATCTCGTCCTCCGAGAAATCGGCGAGCATGTTGTAAGGTGTGCCTGAGAGGTAGAGGGTTCGGATTTGAGGGTTGGCGCTTTGGATGGAGCGGATCACCTGTTGTCCCAGGGCTGTACGAGTACCCTCGTGGGCCTCATCCACGATCAGGATATCCCAAGGGGTGGTAAACACCTCTTTATTCTTCTTAAAAGTGCCTTTAGCATCCCAAGAGCCTCGAAGATCCTGAATAGAGGCGAAATAGATATAATGGGCATCGCTTTTTTGAGCCATTTCCTCGGCCGTGGCGATTGGTTTTACTCGAGTCGGGTCGAAGTTTTTGCCATCCTCCTTGTTGTGGAAAGAATAATACCAATTTGCTTCAAAAGGCAACAGGTCGAAATCCTTGAACCAACCGTCCCTCACCGCAGGGCGATGGGTGATAATCAGGGCACGCTTGGGAGCCATTTTGCGCAATACCTCGAGCGTGCACAATGTCTTACCGAACCGCATCTTGGCATGCCAAAGCATCTTGCCAGGGTGTTGGAATCGGTTGAGAGTGCGCGAAATAGCGTCGTGCTGCTCGTCACGGAAGGTGATTTTGGGCTTGGTGACGGGGGTAATTTTCTTGTGGTCCTCGGGATTGAGGGATTGGCGCTCCTCTTTGACAGCCTGAATGGCTAATTTGGCGGTTTCTAAGTCGACGTAATACCACTCCTGAGGCTGGGAATCCAAGCCTGGGAACTCCACCTTGGAATATCCACTGGCCTCCAATACAGCATGTACACGCTTGTCATTGAAAACCATGTAATCGTCTCCCTTTTTATAGTAGGCAATTTCGGTATGGAGCAATTGATAGGGAACAGCCGCGGTAACCACCTCTTCATTGATACGCTTTCTGGCTGCTTCGTTCAACTCCATACAATTGGGCTCCAACCACTGGCCGATTTTGGCGTCCACGGTGGTTTGCCCAATTTTAAGCATGCCTTTGTGTCCTTCGTCAGGGATGGCGAAGACGTAGATTAAGACGTATTTGAAGGTGGCGATAGTAGTCATTGAGGATTATTTATTTAGGAGAGAGACAAAGTAGATTTCGCGATGCTTGCGGCCGTGCTTGGTGTCGCCCCATTGCCTGATTTTACAGAAGACGGAGTTATCGTTTAGTCCCATAGGGTCAAAGGTTTGGCGCGGGGACATTATCACCTGGCCGGTTAAGCCATCCATCTGCCATAGGTTCCAAGAGATTATCTGTGCGATTAGGCGTTTTACATTGGTGCGAAGTTTACCCTCGTTTGGGAATTGTATGTCATGGTACTCTTTAAGAGTATCCATCAAGGCAAAGCGGGCGAGCAGCAAGTTGTCACCTTGCCATTCGAATCCATACGTGTTCTGTAAGGCAATTCTAGCCCAGCGCAGCCACTCCTTGTGGACTTTCTCGTTTTCGCCGACGATGCGGAGCTTGCGGTCGAGCAAACCTACGCGCTCCTCCACGGGGATAATCTCGCCTGTGACCGCATCGTAGCGGCTTGCCAGATAAGGGGCCTCGCCGCATGTGATCTCCAGACGGGTGTCGCGCACATAATCGTGCCAAGTTTTCCCCTCGGGGAATTCTATATTGTTGTGATTAGTCACCCAAGCGTGGTCGGAGAACTCTTTATTGAACACCTCGGAGCGTCCGAACCAAGCCTCGTCAATAAGGTTGTTCTGGGCGTTGCACACCCATGCGGGGGTGAACACCTCGGCCTTGTCGCGTACGCGCGATTTCTGGGCTTGGGCGCTCTTGAGGGAGCGGGGCTGGATGAGCATACGGTTGGCGCCGGTTATTTTCTCGACCGTGATCTCGTCGGCGGCGTGGTAACCGTCGCCCCTGGAAGCGTAATCCTCGGTGCCCCACAGGATGTTGCGTCCAGTCGTGTGGTCGAGCAACAAGGTCTCCAGCACTTCACGGCCGTGTCGGAGAAAATCGTTTTCCTGGATATCTATTTTGGCGCTGATAGGCATTAGTGTGTGAAGGGGCGAGGTAAGAGCCGCCGCAGTGCAAAGGTAGTGAATCTTTTCCAAAATTCCACTATTCTTTTCAACTTGCCGACATATTGCAGAGTCGGTAGTAGAAACAAAATTGCCAACACTCTACGAACAAGAGCATTAGCAATTTTGAAGGGTATCCCCGTGGGGAGTCGAACCCCAATCGTCGGAACCGGAATCCGAAATTCTATCCATTGAACTACGGAGACGTTATGGGCGAATGCATCGCCTTGAATTGCGCGGGCGGGGCGCCCACGCTCCTTGTTTGCTATCGCTTTTGGGCTTGCGAGGGCCGCCCAGGAGCCCGGCCGCCCAGGCTGCGCTGACGTTTTTTGCTTTGGGATGGCAAAATTAGGGGATTTTTTGTAATTTTGCAAATATGGAAGTGAAAATAGAGAGGTCTTGGAGAGAGGCGCTGGCCGGGGAGTTTGACTCTGAGCGGTTTGCGGCGCTGGCCGGGTGGGTGCGGGAGCAGTATCGCACGCGGCGGGTATTCCCGCCCGGGGGACAGATTTTCGCGGCGTTCGACGCGTGCCCGTTCGATCGGGTGAAGGTGGTGATCCTCGGGCAGGACCCGTATCACGGGGAGGGCCAGGCCAACGGGCTATGTTTCTCGGTGGCCGAGGGGGTGCCGATGCCTCCGTCGCTTCTGAATATTTTCAAGGAGGTGCACGACGACACTGGCGCGCCGATACCCGAGAGCGGCGACCTGAGTCGCTGGGCGCGTCAGGGGGTGCTGCTTCTTAACGCGACATTGACGGTGGAGGCCCACAAGGCCGGGTCGCACCAGGGTCGCGGGTGGGAGGAGTTGACCGACGAGGCCGTGCTACGGTTGGCCCGCGACCGTGAGCATCTGGTGTTCATGCTGTGGGGGTCGTACGCGGCCCGCAAGGGGGCGTTCATCGACCGGGGGCGCCACTTGGTGTTGACGTCGCCTCATCCGTCGCCGTTGTCGGCTTATCGCGGTTTTTTCGGTAATCATCATTTTTCACAAGCCAACGCCTACCTGGAGGCGCATGGCCAAACTCCGATACAATGGTAGAGAAACGTACACTTGAGGAGCGTTTGGAGCGTGCCCGCGAGTTGCATCGCGCGGGGTATAATTGCGCGCAGTGCGTGCTGATGGTATTTGACGATGTGCATGGGTTGCAGGCCCCTGACGCGGCTCGCGTGTCGGCGGCTTTCGGAGCCGGTTTCGGCGGTCAGAGGCAGCTGTGCGGGGCGGTGTCGGGCATGGGCGCGATGCTGGGGTTGATGCGTTACACCGGTCCTGAGGTGAAGAAGGCTACTTACGATCACGCGACGGTGCTGGCCGACCGCTACAAGGCTCTGAACGGTTCGATCGTGTGTGGCGAGTTGCTTCAGTCGCGCCGCAAGCCGTGCATGGGGCTGATCGAGGACGCTATCGGGATACTACATAAGGAGTTTTGCGATGAATAGGCTGGCGGCGTTGGTAGTGGCGGCGTTGCCGCTGTGGGCGTGGGCTGTAGAGGACACGTCGACGCAGGTTTACGACATGCGGGTGAAGTCGCTTCAGGTGAAATACGAGGGGGACGCGCTTGCCCCGGCGGTGATCACCCTGGGCGGGGGCGATCGCATCGTGGTGGACTTCGACCGACTTGGCGAGGAGCGCGATTATCTGCGCTACTCTCTGACGCATTGCAACGCCGACTGGCAGCCGTCGCGGCTCGTGGAGCTGGAGTATCTCGACGGTTTCAACGAGGGGATCATTGACGATTACCAATTCTCGCGCGCCACGACCGTGCATTACACCCATTACCAATTGGCGATTCCCAACGAGCAGACGACGCTGAAGGTGTCGGGCAACTACCTGCTGAAGGTGTGGGACGAGACCGATCCCGACGAGCCGCTGTTCCAGGCCCGGTTTATGGTCACCGAGGGAGGCGCCGAGATCACTGGCGACGTGCTGGCGATTACCGACGTGGATCATCTCGACAAGCACCAGCAACTGTCGCTTGTTGTGGACACCGAGCGGGCGGGCGTGGCCGACAATTACAACGACCTGATAATCGTGATCACGCAGGACGGGCGCGAGGACAACAAGCGGGTGCTGCTGCATCCCTTGCGGGCCAACCGCACGCGTGCCTACTACGAGCATCTGCCCCAACTGATCTTCCCCGCGGGCAACGAGTATCGCCGCTTCGAGACGGTATCGACCTACTACCCCGGCATGCGCGTGGCCGACATCGGCTTTTACGACCCGTATTACAATTTCACCCTGGATACCGACCAGCAACGCTCGGACGGCCGCTACGAGTACGACCAGACGCAGTACGGCCGATACACGATACGCGAGTACAACTCGACGGAGAGCGACATCGACGCCGATTACGGGGTGGTGCATTTCACCCTCGATTACCCTTACCGCGACGACGTGGATATTTTTATCGACTCCGACGCGTTCCAGAGGCGTTTCGACCCTGAGTCGCGCATGGTGTACAATCGGGCAACCGGGCTGTGGCACCGCTCGGCGTTGCTGAAACAGGGCAATTACAATTACCAGTATCTGGCGGTGCCCCGCGGGTCGATGCTGGGCTCGACGGCCGAAGTGGAGGGCGATTATTACCCTACCCGCAACGAGTATGTGGTATACGTCTACCACCGCGCTCCGGGCTCGCGCTACGATCGCCTGATCGGTGTTACACCCTTATATTCATTCTAATATGCTACAGATAGGAGACAAGCTGGTGTCGTTGGACTTGGTGGAGCGATGGTTCTGCTGCGACCTGGATGCGTGCCACGGCGATTGCTGCATCGAGGGCGACGCCGGGGCGCCGATCACCAAGGAGGAGTATCAGAAGATCAAGGAGTTGGTACCCGTGGTGTGGGACCGGCTTACGCCGCGCGCCCAGGAGGAGATCGCGCGCCGTGGCGTGGGTTACATCGACCAGGAGGGCGACCTTGTGACCACGATTGTCGACGACCGCGATTGCGTGTTCACCTGCTACGCCCCCGGGGGGATGTGCCAGTGTGCGTTGGAAAAGGCATTTGAGGAGGGGAAGAGCGACTTCCGTAAGCCGGCGTCGTGCTACCTTTATCCCGTGAGGGTGAAAAAATACCCCACGTTCACGGCTGTCAACTATCACCGCTGGAAGATCTGCCGCCCGGCCGAGGCTTTGGGCCGCAAGCTGGGCATCCGCCTGTACCAATTCTTGAAGGAGCCGCTAATCGCACAGTACGGCCAGGAATGGTACGACGAGCTGTGCCTCACCTGCGAGGAGTATCTGCGCCAATACCCCAGCGACTAAAGCTGGGAAAGGTCGTGGCGGATTTGGGATTGGAGGGCGTCGAGGGAAGGGAAACGGCGCTCCGCGCGCAGGCGTCGCAGGAATTCCACACGCAGGGTAAGGCCGTAAAGATTGCCTTGATAGTTGGGGATATGGGCCTCGATGGACAGGCGCGGGTTGCTGTCGGAGTCAACGGTGGGACGGTAGCCCACGTTGACCAACGCGCGGCGGGGTGTTGTCTCCCCCTCGATTGTCACCTCGGCGGCGTACACGCCCGTGGCGGGTATTGCCATGGTAGGCTCCAAGGGGACGATGTTGGCGGTGGGGAAACCGATAGTGCGTCCGAGCGCTTGACCGTGGGTGACAGTGCCGGAAAGCGAGTAGGGTCGGCCAAGCAATTCGGCGGCAACGTCGGCCTTCCCCTCCGATAGCAACGCGCGCACAGCCGATGAACTTACTGGCAACTCCCCTTCAGGACGGTATTCGGGGGCTTGTATCACCTCTATACCAAGGTCTTGCGCCACGGCTCGGTATTGGTTGATGGTGGTGAGTCGGTCGCTCCCGAAATTGTGGTTGTAACCCATCAGAAGCGCCTTTACTCCGTAATCTTCGGCGAGGAATTGGAGGAATTCCCGGGCGGTAAGTGAGCGCAGTCGCTCGTTAAAGGGAAGGACGAGCAGCTCCATGCCGTCGGCCTCGATCATCGAGCGCTTGCGGTGCAGCTCAAGGAGTTGGGGTGGCACACGGTCGGGGGCGATCACCGATAGCGGATGGCGATCGAAGGTCACCACCAGGGGTCGAAGCCCTCGCTTCATCCCCTCGGTTCGCAGCATCGAAAGCAGGAACCGATGCCCGAGGTGGAGCCCGTCAAACGTGCCGATAACCGCTATTCGCTTGTCCATCAAAGTTTTCTGATTAACGTTAGGCCATCTCTCAGGGGGAGAATCACCCGCTCAACCCGAGGGTCACGGGCCACAAGGTCGTTGAAGCGGAGGATGCCCGACGTTTGTGGCTCGCGCATGGCTTTTGGATCTACTACCTTGCTGTCCCACAGCGTGTTGTCGGCCAGAATCAACCCTCCTTTGCGTAACAGCGGGAGGGCCATCTCGTAGTATTCGTCGTAGTGGCGCTTGTTTGCGTCAATCACGATTATATCCCAATCGGCTGGCAATGAGGGGGCTATCTCCATGGCATCGCCGATGTGCAGGGCAACCTTATAGCCTTGTGGAGATTTGGACAAATTGCTGATTATCAATTTTTCCAGCTCGTCGTCCACCTCGATTGTGTGCACCTCTCCGTCGTCAGGCAAACCCTCGGCGAGCGACAGGGCTGAATAGCCCACATAGGTGCCGACCTCGAGCACGCGCTTGGCCCCGGTGATGGCGGCCAGCATTTTGAGCAAACGCCCTTGGAGATGACCCGAGCACATGTGGCCGTAGGCCAGCGCCGCGTGGGCGTGGCGGTTGATCTCCCTAAGCTCTTGAGGCTCAGGGTCGATATGGGCCAAAATGTACTCCTCGAGTTGCTCGGTCATTACTCCTCCACAGCTTTCAACAATCCTCTGACGGCCAACGAGTAACTGTCCACGCCAAAACCAGCGACCACACCCTTGCACACGGCGGCGATCATCGAATGGTGGCGGAACTCCTCGCGGCGATGGACGTTGGAGATGTGCACCTCCACCACGGGGGCCGGGATGGCGGCGATAGCGTCGCGCAGGGCTACCGACGTGTGGGTGTAAGCCCCTGCGTTAAAGGCGATTCCGATGACTTCCGGCTCATCCCAAGTGGCGTGCAAGCGCTCGATCAGAGCGCCCTCGTGATTGCTCTGGAAATACTCGATGTCGACATCGGGAAACTCCTTGCGCAGGCCCTGGAGCACGGCGTCCATGCCCTCGGAACCGTACACTCCCGGCTCGCGGCGTCCCAACAGATTGAGGTTGGGACCATTCAGTACCAATACCTTTGTTTTCATACCGCAAAGTTACTAACCCGCTGTGGATTTCCACGTTAATAAAAGTTATTTGTAGGTCCCTGAAATCTTTACTACATTCGTGGGAGAGATATCGATGGCGAGTTCACCTACTGGACCGAGGACATGATCATCGCCACGTGCGGCGCTGCAGGGCATCCTCATCGCCGAGCCGGGCGCCGGGCCAGCTTGTGATCCGGCGCCAAGGGTCGACAGCGGCGAAGATTAAGTATTAGTGGTGAACGACATTTTTTAGGCTACGAAGCCTACGCTGGGTCGCAGCGAGGATTTCCCAAGCTTCTCCTCTCGACACAGGCGCTCGATAGTGGCGAAGTCGGGCTCCGCGCCCTCAATCACCTCAAGCATTGTGGCCTTGCGCACGACGTTGTCGATCTGGCCACCCGAGAAGTCGTGGGTCGCGGCAAGCAGCAACGCCTGTTCGGGCGATAGCGTAGGCATCTTGTCGAGCCAGATCAGTCGCTTGGCCTCGGGGGTGGGCTTGTCGTAGCGCACCTTGAAGAGGAATCGACGCTCGAAAGCGCTGTCGAGGTTGTCGGCGAGGTTGGTCGTGGCCACGAGAATGCCGTCGAGCTGCTCCATCTGCTCGAGGATGATGTTCTGGATGGCGTTCTCGGTTTGGGCCACGTTGCTCGAGGTGTTGTCCTTGCGCTTGCCCAGCACCGCGTCGGCCTCGTTGAACAACAAGATAGGGGTGACGGCGCTACGCTCGCACAGCGTGCGGTAGTTGTCAAACACCTTTTTGATCAGTTTCTCGCTCTCACCGAACCAGCACGTCTTGGTAGCGGAAATGTCGACGTGCATCACGGC
Source organism: Bacteroidales bacterium (assembly GCA_020859755.1). Lineage (GTDB taxonomy): Bacteria > Bacteroidota > Bacteroidia > Bacteroidales > Muribaculaceae > JAJPXC01. The sequence goes on from JAJBVP010000081.1 coordinate 32,408, forward strand.
GCGACCCGTGCGACGGGCAAGCTGCATCACGGTCTCGGTTTTGCCCGTGCCTGGCGCGCCATAGAGCAGAATTGCCACACCCAGGGGCATACCCTTCTCCTTGAGGCGATTGCGAAGCGTGAGATAGCAATCATCGCGCAGCGCGTTGTCGATCACGTTGATTTGGCGCTCAAGGTCGGTGGGATAGAATAGGCGCTTCTCCACAATAGAGGAAGGCAGAATCACGTCGCGAGAGGTGGAATCGGAGCGCACGAACGATGCCTTATCGGCGAAGAACAACTCGATAGCTCCGGGAGTAAGGGCCAATTTGCCGTCCTCGGCCACCGCCGCTTTCTCCACGCGCACCAATCCGGAGGTCAACAGCACGTGCTTCTCGTCGATGAAGTCGCGTCGCTCCATCAGCTCCTGCTCAAGGTGGAAATGCTCGCCGAGGTCGCTCAGCGACAGGTGATTGTTGCGGATATGGTCGTGGGCGATGCGATAGAACAGGGCGCGATACTCGGCGTCCTCAATCTTGTTGACGACGGCTTGCAGGCCTGTCAATTGGGGATTCTGGCGCTCGATCTTCTTCACGAGATTGATCAGCCGCTTGCGCTCCGAGCGGCCCGGGTGATTGCTCATCTCGCCAATGTAGTTGCTCACCTTGGCGCACACCTCGAGGATGCTCAAGTCGCGGTAGCTGCGCACGAAGTGGTGGGCTTTCTCGCCGCAGAACCACTTGGCGGTAGTCTCGGTCAACACCATGCGGTCGTCGCTGGGCACCTCCACCAATCCGGGCTGGATCAAGGGATGGGAGCCCTCTTTCAGCTGGCTCTCGAGGGTGAAACGCTCCATATCCTGGCGGAAGATGTCGCTAAGCGTGGAGGAGATGCACGACCCTTCATCGGGGCCACGCTTGGTGGTGGTGACATCGAAGCACACATCGTAGAGCAGCGTGCGGCTCACGATGTCGTCGGGGAGCACCCGCCGAGCCTGCTTGACGATCTCGAGGTTCTCAGCCTCGACCTCCAGCTCGGCCACACGGGCCAGAATGCGGCGAGCCGAATAGCTGGACTCGCACACCACCCAGTCGATGGCGCGGGCGAAATCGGCCGCCGTCAGTCGGCCGCCGTCGGCAGGCCGTGCCGGGGTGACAGGATGGCAAGCCACGATCCCCTCGAACACCTCGGGACTCACCTTGTAAGATGCCTCCAACCCACTCTTGCCGGCCTCGCGCAGCACAATGCCGCGAGCCATCATCTCGTTCAACGGGGCCGAGTAGGACATAGCCTCAAGGGCTGAGCACGACAGCCAGTTGGACAGATCGTCGATGTCGAGTGAGTCGTCGGTGCAACGCTCGTCGAAGGCGGCGGTGAACGCCAGCGCCTCGTCGAGGTCGCGCAGCCCCACCTCCCGCATCACCTTGTCGAGAGCCTTCTCTCGAGCGGGCGTAATGTTTAATTTACAACCCTTAAGCGATTTCACTGCCGAGGCCAGCACCTTGATGGCCTTGCCGTTGGGATTCACTTGTTGCTCCTGATTGTTGATTGCTTCCACGTTCAATTTCTTTTCCATACAACGATAATATAGCAAGCGGATATTAAAATTTCACTCTCTCTCGGAACAAATTTACGTCCCGGCCTCGGAAAAATGTTGCATACCCTTGGAACTTTTGTCATTTTGGCTTGGACATATTGATTACGGTACAAAATTATCCCTTAACTACGCCATCTTTTGTCGTACTTCAAAAATTTTTTATAATTTCGCCCCATATACTTTATACTTTATACTTTACACACCTGTTGGTTGAATTAGACATATAGGGCATATTTGACTTGCCCGATATTTCGAT
>JAJBVP010000076.1 GCA_020859755.1 Bacteroidales bacterium
GGCGATGGCCGTCCAAGGCCGGCCCCCCTAAAGCCCCCCTAAAGCCCCCCTAAGGCCGGCCAAGGACTATGGGAATGTCGACAAAAAGTTGTAACTTCGCGGCGGATTTCTAATGTATGGATAGGATTTCTAATGCGGATTTCTAATCCTAATGCGGATTTCTAATGTGTAGCGAGGATTTCTAACAAAGAAGTAAAAAAGATTATGATAGCGGTAAATAATTTAGGTATACAATTCGGGAAGCGGACGCTTTTCCAAGACGTGAACTTGAAGTTCACGCCGGGTAATTGCTATGGTATCATCGGAGCGAACGGCGCGGGCAAGTCGACGTTGATGCGCATTCTGAGCGACCAGTTATCTCCTACCCACGGTACAGTGACTCAGGGTCCCGGGGAGCGCATGAGTGTGCTGAGCCAGAATCACTTTGAGTTTGATGAGTGCACGGTGATGGAAACCGTGTTGCGGGGCCATACGGTGTTGTGGGATATTATGCAGGAGAAGGACGCGCTGTACGCCAAGGAGGATTTCTCGGATGCGGACGGTATCCGCGCTTCGGAGTTGGAGGAAAAATTCGCTGAATTGGAGGGGTGGAACGCTGAGAGCGACGCGGCGGCGTTGTTGTCGGGTCTGGGGATCAAGGAGGACAAGCATTACACGTTGATGAAGGACATGAGCGGTAACGAGAAGGTGAGAGTGTTGTTGGCGAAGGCTTTGTTCGGCAATCCCGACAATTTGCTGCTTGACGAGCCGACGAACGACCTTGATCTGGAGACGGTTGCGTGGCTTGAGGATTACCTTTCGAAATTTGAGAACACGGTGCTTGTAGTGAGTCACGACCGTCACTTCCTCGACTCGGTGTGCACCCACACGTTGGACATTGATTATAATAAGGTGTCGTTGTTTGCGGGCAACTACAGTTATTGGTATGAGTCGTCGCAATTGGCTTTGCGTCAGCAACAGCAGCAGAACAAGAAGGCAGAGGAGAAGCGCAAGGAGTTGATGGAGTTCATCCAGCGTTTCAGCGCAAATGTAGCGAAATCGAAGCAAACGACCTCTCGCAAGAAGATGCTTGAGAAACTCAACATCGAGGAGATTCAGCCTTCGTCGCGTCGCTATCCGGGGATCATTTTCACCCCGGAGCGGGATCCGGGCAACAAGATCCTGGAGGTAAAGGGATTGACGGCGACAGTGGATGGCGAGTTGCTGTTCAAGGACGTGAATTTCCAAGTGGAGAAGGGTGACAAGATCGCCTTTCTGAGTCACGATCCGAGGTCGATGACTGCCCTCTTTGAGATCATCACGGGCAACCGCAAGCCCGACGCCGGCTCGTACGATTGGGGGCAGACGATCACCACAGCCTACCTGCCTCTTGACAATTCGGGATTTTTCAATACTGACTATAATCTGGTGGATTGGCTGTGCCAATGGAGCGACGACTCGTCGGAGATTTACCTCAAGGGTTTCCTGGGCAAGATGCTGTTTTCGGGGGAGGAGGTGTTGAAGAAGGCGTCGGTGCTATCGGGAGGGGAGAAGATGCGCTGCATGATCGCGCGCATGATGATGCGCAACGCCAACACGCTGATTCTGGACTCGCCGACTAATCATCTGGATCTGGAGTCGATCCAGGCGTTCAACAACACGTTGCAAGGGTTCAAAGGGATCGTGCTGTTGTCGAGCCACGACCACGAGTTTATCCAGACCGTGTGCAACCGTATCATCGAGCTTACGCCTGGAGGCATCATCGACAAGATGATGGACTACGACGATTACATCAGCGACGAGCGCGTGCAAGCCGCCCGTGAAAAGCTCTATCATTAAACAGCTTTCAGTTGTTACCTTTAAAACCTGAATGCTGAATGCTGAAAACTGAAAACTGAAAACTAAAAGCTAATATGATCAAGCATATCGTAATGTTCAAGCTTCCAGAGGCGCCCAAGGAGGTGCTGGAGCAGTTTATCCAGGCGCTCGATGAGCTGCCCGCTCAGATTCCGTGCCTAAAATCGATAGAGGCGGGCGTGAATGTCAACCCCTCGGAGGAATGGGATTTGGCCCTCATTGCCACAGCTGAAACGCTGGAGGATGTGGCCGTTTACTCCCAGCATCCAGCCCACGTGGGGGCAGTGAAAATCATCGCTCCTTACCGCACAGCCCGCGCCTGCGTGGACTACGAATACTAACCACTCACACTAATACCATGCGCTTTTTAATTATTGGACTGGGAATTTACGGTGCAAATCTGGCGAAGGATTTGACCGATATGGGACACGAGGTAATAGGGGCCGACATCCGTCATGCCAATGTTGACGCCATCAAGGATTATATCTCGACGGCCTACATAATCGACTCGACCGACGAGGCCGCGCTCGCGGTGCTGCCTCTGCGCAACATCGATGTGGCCATAGTGGCCATCGGGGAGAATTTCGGGGCGTCGGTTAAGACCGTTGCCTTGTTGAAGAAAATGGGTGTGAAGCCGATTTACGCTCGAGCGATTGACCCGCTGCATCAGTCGATCTTGGAGGGTTTTGAGGTGCAAAGGATACTACTACCCGAGCAACGCGCGGCCTGGGATCTGGTTTACGAAATGGAACTGGGGTCGAAAGTGGAGTGCCTTGAGGTGGATTATGATCACTATGTGTTGCGATTCCAGGCCCCGAAGTATTTCTTGGGGATGAAGTATCAGGACATCGATTTCGCGGGTGATTTCGGTCTAACGTTGATAGCTGTGGCGCAGGCCGAGGAGCGAGCCAACATCATGGGTATGAAGCGGCCTCGCACGACGGTAATCCCCACAGACGTGCTGGCTAAGGCGCGTGTCGAAGAGAAGGATATATGGACCGTTTACGGCACACGGAAGGCGTATCGGGATTTATTTCGGCATATTAACTAATAATGCGCGGGCGAGGCGCCCACGCTCCTTGTGGGCTCTCGCGGGCTCCTTGCTTGCCAATGGGCTTCCGTCGTCAGTTGATGATGATGGAGTCGTCGGGGAAACGGACGGGAAGGTCCTTTTGGGATCCGCTTACACCCACGAGAAGCGAGATAATTCCCACGCGTCCCAGAAACATGGCTGTGCACAGGGTGATTTTGGAGGCTACGGACAATTCGGCGGTTACCCCCAGGGATGAGCCCACGGTGAAAAGGGCTGAGGAGGCTTCAAATAGCAACGGTTTTACGGGTAATCGTGGCTCAAACGCCACCAACAGCATGGAGTAGACGAAATATGAGATGATTGACAGGGCCACCACGGCGTTGGCACGACGAATGGACCCCAAGGCGATCGTGCGGTGATACGCCACAACTTGGCTACGCCCGAGGATTATCGATCTAAGATTGAGGGCGATAGCTGCCACCGTATTGACTTTAACGCCACCCGCGGTCGACTGGGAGGCGCCACCGATCCACATCTGAAACAGCACCATAAGCAAGGTGACGTCGAGGAACGCGGCTGGGTTGACCGACATGAAGCCTGCGCTTCGTGGCGTCACGGAGTTGAAACACGACTGGACGATCTTGTCGTAGAGGCTCATGCCCTGTAGGGTGTTGTGATACTCAAGGCAGAAGAAGCCCACGGCTGACAGCACGAAGACGATCGAGGTGGTGGTGAGCACAATCTTGGTGTTGACGTCGTAGATATGCACCGGCAAGTTTAGGCGACGACGTCGTGTGATCCAGGCCCAAGCTCGCAGGGCGTACTGCTTGGCGATATCCTTGAAATTCACCAATATGGGAAACCCGATCGCACCCGCCATAACCAAAATTGTCACGACGATATAAATGGCTTGATTGCCATAGAGTAGCGCCGGATTGGCCATGCCATCGGGCAAGTTGGAGAACCCGGCGTTGCAGAACGCCGACAGGGAGTGGAATGCCGAGAAAACTATCTCTTCCTCCAAGGTCATCCCCAATTGCCCATGAATCGTAAGATAGATTGCCACGGCTCCCGCAAGTTCAATCACCAATGTCGACACGAGAATGTATAACAGCGTGGGCAACAGCGCATTAATCGATTTGGAGTAGATCATGTCCTTCACCAGCAACTGAGAGTAAATGGATGTGTTACCGCTGAAAAAGAGGGCGAAAAAGCTGGTGAACGTCATCACTCCGAGGGCGCCAATCTGAATCAGCAACGCCAGCACCAGGAGTCCCAAGGGGGTGAATGTTGTAGCCACGTCGATTGGGGTTAACCCAGTGATACACACAGCCGAAGAAGCCACGAACAGTGAATCCACATAGCTGATGCCCGCAACTGTGCATCGGGGCATCATAAGCAACATGGACCCCAAGATTATGAAGAAAAGGAAACTGGCCGAAAGCATCAGGGAGGGGTTGGTGCGCTTTCCTACCACTCGAATCAACCCATAGCTGAGTTCCACGATGGAATAGGCGCCGAGGATGGTGTAAACCACTCGCCGTGAGTACAATATCTGCTCAAGGAGGGGTATCCATGGATGCACGGGGCGAGGGTAAATCAATGGCAATAAAGTGACCAATAGGGCGATGTTGACCAGCCATTTGATCAAGCGGCTCTGCCGGATTGTAGCCGGGAGGTTGAGCGTGAGGTTGAAACCCAAGCAGAGGAGGAAAACGATTTGGCATCCGCGGATGGTGCGCGCAAGGTGGGGGTGGAGGCCGCTACGTTCAAATCCGGCGTAAATGGCGAGCGCCACCAAGCAGATGAGCGCGGTGGCGACAGTCACCCAATCGACGACATTGGCGATTGAGCGGATGGGTTGCACGAAACGACGGATGAAGCGACCATAGGCATAACGCCATCGCTTCACCCGATCTTTAATTCGTTGACTTTCAGTGTAAGGCATCTTGCCAATCCGCCTCGGGATTGGTTACTCTTCTTGTTTCTTTAACTCCCAACCAGCGTTCAAGCCATCGTAGGATGAAAGCAGCGAGGAGAGTGTTTTGAGAGTGGAGTTGCCAGTGAATGAGGATACTTTCTCAAAGAGGGAGATAAGCTTGGACACGTCGAATGTCATCTTGATGTTGTTGCCCGAGCGAGCCATATAGGCGGTCATTTGTCCAGTCTTGATCTTTCCAAAGGCTGTGAAGTCAAATTCATAAAGGCCGTCACTGTTGATAGTGACGGAGCCTTTGTAGGTCATCCTTACCTTCATGGTGAATGTGCTATCCTCGGCGAAGGTCATTTGAAGCTTGTTGAGGCCCATCCTGGTGTAGTAGGGCTCCATCTCGCTCTCGACCTTGGCGGCGGCTACTTCGCCACCGGCTTTTTTGAGCAGGTTGTCGCTCTGGAATGTAACGGCAGGGGCCACGTAATCCCAGGTGCCCACGAGTTCCGAGTACTGGAGGTCGCCCTTCACCAATCCGGTCACGTATCCCACGAGGCCCGACAGAAGGGATGAGGAGGATGAAGAGGAAGATGACGATGAGGTGTCGGTAGTGGATTCAGTAGTGGACGACGTCGCGCCACCGAGGGCCGATTTTGCCTTGTTCAACAGGTCCTTTACATCAGTGGCCCCGGCGGGGAATGAAACGGCAGCCATAGCCACAAGCGCCATCGCGACGCGGAGTATCTTTTTCATTATTTCTATGTTGAAACTAATTGTTAAAAAAGTCTAATTGGAGGGGGTATTGGGTTGGATTTCCACGAGGTTGTTGGTAGTAACTTCCTCTTCGATTTCGTGGTCGACCTGTTCCCTCTTGGAGTTGCGCGAGTGGAATTCAGGCACGATGTGCTTCATCTCGGCCACCAAAGAGTGGGTATCGCCTTGTGTGAGAGCGCGATGGAGAGTCTTTAGGTGTTCTACCACGTTCTTGTAGTCGTAGATTCGCACTTTGGCGATCATGATCTTGGGATGGTGGGTAGCGGTGGTCAATTCCTTGTCGTTTAGGAGTTCCTCGTAGAGTTTCTCGCCAGGACGTAGGCCGGTTTCCACGATCTTGATATCTTGGTTGGGACGGAAGCCGGCAAGGGAGATCATGCGGCAAGCGAGGTCGTAAATTTTGACGGGCTGTCCCATATCGAACACGTAAATCTCGCCTCCGTTGCCCATGCATCCAGCCTCGAGCACCAGCGAGCAGGCTTCGGGGATTGTCATGAAGTAGCGGATGATGTCGCGATGTGTGACGGTGACGGGGCCACCGGCGTCAATTTGGGCTTTGAATCGTGGTATAACCGATCCGTTGGAACCGAGGACGTTGCCAAACCGTGTGGTGATGAATCGCGTGGTGGGACGGTCGTTCATCTGATGGTTGTGGAAGTGGAGCGACTGCACGTAAATCTCGGCGATGCGCTTGGAAGCACCCATTATGTTGGTGGGGTTGACGGCCTTGTCGGTTGAGATCATGACGAATTTCTCCACGCCGTAGATTATCGAGAGGTCGGCAATGTTTTTGGTGCCGAAGACGTTGTTGCGGATAGCCTCCACGGGGTTGCGCTCCATCATAGGCACGTGCTTGTAGGCCGCGGCGTGGAACACGTATCGGGGCTTGTATTTGACGAACGCGCGCTCCATGCGGTCGCGGTTGGTGATATCGCCGATAAAGAGGTGGATGCGGGTGTTGGGGAAGGTTTCCTCCATTTCGAGCTGCATGTCGTGCATGGGAGTCTCGGCCTGATCGATGAGCACAATCTCGCGGGCACCGAACGTGGCCACTTGTCGCACGATCTCGGAGCCGATTGAGCCAGCGGCACCGGTGACCATCACCACTTGGTTGCGGATGAGTCGTGAGGTGTTGGGGTTGTGGGTGTCGATGGGGTCGCGACCGAGGAGATCCTCGATGTTGATGCGCTTCACTTGCGACGACAGAGATGGGCGCTCGCCGGTGACGTCAAATTCCTCCACCTGGTTCAACATCAACAGATTGATATTGTTGTTGAGGAAGACGTCGGTGGCACCCGAGCGGATAAATTCTATCTGGTTGCTCAAAATAAGCAATGTGTTGCATCGGAATTGCTCGAAGATCTTGGGGATCTGCTTCTCGTCGTAGGGGAGGATGGGGATTCCCTGGCAGGAGCTACGGGCGGCCTTGGAGTTGAGGGCAATCATAGCCACGGGGTCGAGCTGTCCACCCACCTCGTCCTTAAGGGTAGTGGCGAGGAAGTAGGAGTTGATGGCCGAGCCGAGCATGATGACGCGCTCTCGCACGTTGATCTGCCTGAGGCAAAGCGAGTAAATATACTTTAGCACCAGTCGCATGCATGCCATCATTGAGAAGGAGAAGATAGCGATGGTCAATAGGTTCCAATAGCGGAAGTAGGCGAAGCCGGTGATTACCTCTACGGTAGCCGAGGCGGCCACCAGAAGGATGTTGGCCTCGAGCACCATCAGGGCCATTCGGTAGATGTCGGCGATCACCGACAGACGCAGGATGTACTTGTAGCTTTGTGAAGAGAGCGATGCGACTAAGTAGGCCAAGACGATGAAAGTGCCTCGCACGCCATGATTGTACCAGAAAGGATTGGCAGTGGGGTCGACGGCCAGGAATTGGCTGAATCGGAAAGTGAGGGTTACGCTAATGGCCACCAGCAAGAGGTCGACAGCCAAGATCGCCCATTTAGGCGCCGGGGTGTCGAGCAGGTAGCGTATGGTCTTCGACCGCGATAGAGTATCCCAAAAATTTTTATACATGACTATTGATCCTTAAAACAAGCGTGGTTCTATCCAAATAAAAAGCATAGAGCATAACATAGAACGCGGGTTTACACAATTAGTCCTTTAGGGGAGGCGTTGTGAAAACATATTTGTAGCAAAGGTATAAAATATGTTTCAATCTGCCAAAATAATTCTTGGGATTTGTAGGAAATCGGGCGATAAAGGGGTCGCCCGACAAGGCTATCAAGGGATGAGGGGAATGCCCGAATGCCCGAATGCCGGAATACACGACAGGCTCGGCGAGGGGAACCAGGGGGGGCAAAGAGGGAGGGGCGTTAGTGGATGATGTCGCCGAGGTTGAGGTTGAGGTTGAGCATGAATGTGGTGGCGCCGGTGTGGGGCTGGGCCAGGGCGATGCCGACGGCGAAGCGGCGCACGTTGAGTCCGGCGCCGAGGGAGAAACCCGAGATGAACGAGCGTGAGTAGGTGTTCATGTCGGTGCGGGTTTTGTAGTTGTATCCCAGGGCGATGTACATGCGGTCGTTGGGGATAAAGTCGGCGCCAAACACGAGGTGACGGAACAGGTTGGAAGCGAACGAGTCCTTTGTTCCGGGCTCCTTGGATTCGGTGCCGTCGCCGCCGTCGTAATAGGGCAAGTGCCACTTGGTGAGGTTCCAAGCGGTGACTGAGAAGCGGATTGGGAGGGTGCCGAAAGATTGCGACCAGCCCAGGCGGACATCGAAGGGCAGACGCTCGTAGGTGTTGTCAAATCGCTTGATTTGGCCGCCAGCGTTGGCCACGACCAGCGAGAGCGAGAGGTCGCGCTCCTCGTTGTAATAGTTGATTCCGAGGTCGGTGCCCAGGGCCATGGCGTTGTATTGCTCGTAGGATGAGTAGATCCACTTGAGGTTGATGCCGCCCCGCAGGCGATCGGTGATGTCGTGGGAGTATTTACCGTTGATAATCACGTCCTTGGGGGAGAATGTGCCGGTGATGTTACCGTACTCGTCGGCGGCTTTCATGTCGCCGTAGCCCATGTACTGCACGCCGAGGCCCCATGCCGCGCGCTCGCCGGCCGAGTGGGCGAAATGGACGCCCGCGAAGTTGGACTCGCCCACGTATCGCATGTAGCTGATGTTGGTTTGCATCGACATCTCGGGGCCGAGGAGGGCGGGGTTTTGGTCGGTTGTGGCGATATCGTCCTCGACGGTGGTTATGTTGACCCCGCCGAGGCCGTAAATACGGCTCGAAGATGTTATATTGAGGAAATCGTATGCCGTGGTGCCGTCCTGGGCCACCGCCGAGGAGGCGATGGCCGACACCGCGCCGGCAATCATTATTCGCTTTATATTCATTCTTTCCTATAAACGAAAAAAACGCGAAAGTATTGCATACAGTAACAAACAAGGAGCGGGGGCACCCTCGCTCCGGGAAGGAATGTCTCGGTCGATCGACGCGGGCGAGGGCGCGGGCTCCTGGCTTGCTGATACAGTTTTATTATTTTTAACCTTTAAAAACATAAAAGTTTAAAAATAAATGCCGACCTTTGGCCTTGATGGGTAATGTGCCCTGAGGTGTCCTAAAATTTCTTGACTCGGAGGACGTTAATAAATGTTGATATT
>JAJBVP010000223.1 GCA_020859755.1 Bacteroidales bacterium
CAACTTTGAGGCTTATGCCTCGTGAACTTTAAAAATTTACCGAAGTATTGAATTTCACAAATCCAACGAATATTTGAGGGGGGCAATCTCGCTTCGCTCAATTAATTAAACGAATCCATCCGGATGGATTTGAAAGATTCGTTAAGCGCGAGCGTGATTCGTCCATTTTCGATTCGTGAGGTTCGTGAGGTTCGTAGTCAATCTTGAAATTGCAACTATTTTGTTGTTTTTATTTTCCGAGTTTTTGTTCCACCCATTGGCGGGCGTTGATGAATGCCTGAATCCATGGGGTGACGTCGTCGCGGCGGCGTGAAGCGGGATAGTAAGCACACTGCCAGGGGAAGATGGCACGCTCCAAGTGGGGCATCATCGCCAGGTGTCGACCATCGGCCGAGGCTAATCCAGCCACGGCTGCACGCGAGCCGTTGGGGTTGCCTGGATAGGCGGCGTAGTTGTATTTCAGGGCGATGTGGTAGCTGTCGAGCGACTCAGGCAGTGAGAAACGTCCCTCGCCGTGCGCCACCCATATTCCGAGCTTCATTCCCGAGAGTGATCCGAGCATCACCGAGTGATTCTCGGGGATAGTCACGCCCACGAATTGCGACTCAAATTTGTGGCTAATATTGTGATCCATCTTGGTTTTGCGCTGGTGCTCGGGGTTGATCAGGCCAAGCTCGATCATCAACTGGCACCCGTTGCACACGCCCAGCGACAAGGTGTCGTCGCGCTTGAAGTAGCGTTCCAAGGTAGCCTTGGCGGTGTCGTTCCAGCGGAACGCGCCAGCCCAACCCTTGGCTGAGCCAAGGACATCGGAGTTGGAGAATCCGCCGCAGAACACGATCATGTTCACATCGTCCAGGGTCTCGCGGCCGTTCATCAGGTCGGTGGTGTGCACGTCCTTGACGTCGAATCCGGCCAGGTACAACGAGTAGGCCATCTCACGGTCGCCGTTGATGCCTTTCTCGCGGATGATGGCGGCTTTCACGCCCTTGCGCTCGGTGTTGATGTAGGCCATCTTGCCCTTGAAGGCGGCGGGTATACGGTAGCGCAGAGGTTGCTTACTGTAATTCTGGTAGCGAAGGTCGGCGCATTTCTCGCCGCTCTGGATCGTGTCGAGCAGGTAGGATGACTCAAACCACACGTCGCGCATCGAGTCGATGGGCACCAAGTGGATTTGGTCCTCATGGGTGACCATCAGCACGCGGTCGGCTGATGTGGCACCGATAGGGAAGTATTTTACGCCCGCTTCGTCGAGGATGGCCTCGGCGCGTTCCTTCTTGCGGTCGTCAACCTGGATGACCATTGCGGGATTCTCAGCGAAGAGGATCTTGGCAAGGTCCTTCTCGCCGTGCATGGCGAAGCCGTCGGTGTAGAAGTTGACGCCACCCTTGGTGTTGGCGAAGGTCATTTCAAGCAGTGAGGTGATAAGGCCACCGGCCGACACGTCGTGACCTGCCAGCAGCAAGCCTTTCTTAACCAATTGCTGCACCGTGGCGAAAGCGGTGATGAACTTCTGGGGATCGGTTACCGTGGGGGCGTCGGTGCCAAGGCGGTTGAGCACCTGGGCGAGAGCCGACCCACCAAGCTTGAGCGAGTCGCTGGAGAAGTCTATATAATATAATGTGGACTCGCGGGGTTGGAGCACAGGGGTAAGAGTCTTTTTGATGTCGGAAACCTCGCCGGCGGCCGAGATGATGACGGTGCCGGGGGCAAATATCTTCTCCTCGCCGTATTTCTGGGTCATCGACAGGGAGTCCTTGCCTGTGGGGATGTTGATACCGAGAGCCACGGCGAAATCTGAGCAAGCCTGCACGGCGCGGTACAGGGCAGCGTCCTCGCCGGGGTTCTTGCATGGCCACATCCAGTTGGCGCTCAGCGACACCGATTTGAGGCCTTGTTTGAGGTTGGCGCCGGCAATGTTGGTCAACGCCTCGGCGATTGCCATCACGGAGCCTTTGGCGGCATCGACCAGGGCCACTTGGGGAGCGTGACCGATTGAGGTGGCGATACCTTCCTTGCCTCGGTAGTCGAGGGCGACAACGCCGCAGTCGCTCAGGGGCAACTGGATCTCGCCCTGGCACTGCTGGCGGGCAATACGACCCGTCACTGAGCGGTCAACTTTGTTGGTCAACCAGTCCTTGCAGGCCACAGCCTCGAGGCGAAGCACGTCGCGCAGGTAGTCGGGGAGCTTGGAGAGGTCATAGTCCACGTCGGCATACTGTCGCTCGATGGTCGAGTCGCGCATCACAGTCTTGGGGGAGTTGCCAAACATATCGGCCATCTCCAGGTCGATGGGGTTGCGACCGTGGGTCTTGGTATGCTCAAATGTGAATCGGTGGTCGTCGGTGGTTTCGCCCACGACGTAAATCGGGGCGCGCTCGCGCTGGGCTATGCGCTCGATATAGGGGATATCCTGGGCGTTAACGACGAAGCCCATACGCTCTTGGCTCTCGTTGCCCACGATCTCCTTGTCGCTCAAGGTGGGGTCGCCGATGGGGAGGGAGTCGATGTCGATCTTGCCACCGGTGCTCTCCACCAGTTCGGATAGGGCGTTGAGGTGACCGCCTGCGCCATGGTCGTGGATGGAGACGATGGGGTTGCGGTCGTCTTCGGCAAGGGCACGGATTACATTGGCCACGCGTTTCTGCATCTCGGGGTTGGCGCGTTGCACTGCGTTGAGCTCGATTGAGTTGTCGTATTGGCCTGTCTCAACCGAGGAAACAGCACCACCTCCCATACCGATGCGGTAGTTGTCGCCACCCATCACCACCACTTTCTGTCCAGGGTCGGGTTCGCCCTTGATTGCATCACGCTTGGCGGCGAAGCCCACGCCGCCGGCAAGCATAATCACCTTGTCGTAGGCGTATCGGCGCTTGTCCTCCTCGTGCTCGAAGGTTAACAGGGAGCCACAGATCAGAGGTTGGCCAAACTTGTTGCCGAAGTCGCTGGCACCGTTGGAGGCCTTGATGAGGATGTCGGAGGGCGTTTGATAGAGCCAAGCTCGGGGATCCATCATCATCTCCCATCGATGCTCGGGCGACAGTCGCGGATAGGATGTCATGTAGACCGCTGTGCCAGCCAATGGCAGGGAGGCCCGGCCACCTCCCAGACGGTCGCGAATCTCGCCGCCAGTGCCTGTGGCAGCTCCGTTGAACGGCTCAACGGTCGTGGGGAAGTTGTGGGTCTCGGCTTTTAGCGAGATCACGGTGTCAATGGGGGTCACCTTGAAGTAATCGGGACGGTCGGGGTGCTGGGGAGCGAATTGCTCGATGCGTGGACCTTTGACGAACGCCACATTATCTTTATAGGCCGAGACAAGGCCGTTGGGATTTTCTTGGGATGTGCGCTTGATGAGCTTGAACAGCGACAAGGGCTTCTCCTCGCCGTCGATGATGAACGTGCCGTTGAAGATTTTGTGGCGACAGTGCTCGGAGTTGACCTGGGAGAAACCGAAGATCTCGCTGTCGGTAAGTGGACGGCCAAGTTTCTGGGCCAATCCCTGCAGATACAGCTCCTCGTCGGGACTCAGAGCGAGGCCCTCCTGAAGGTTGTAGGCGTGGATATCGGTCACCTCCACTATTTCCTCGGGCTTGCGGCCGGGGTTGAACACTTGCTGGTCGAGACCCTGAGGGTATAGTCGCTGGAGCATCTTGTCGAATGAAGCCTCCTTGCCCGAGGGCACACGGTGGTACTGCTCGATGCGGGTGATACCCTGCAGTCCCATGTTCTGGGTGATTTCCACGGCGTTGGTGCTCCAGGGGGTGATCATCTCTCGGCGGGGGCCAACGTAACTGCCTTTCACTTTACGGGTAGCCAAGGGCTTAGCCCCGTCGAAAAGCCATTGCAAACGCTCATTTTCGGAGGCCGACAGCTGATGATCAGCGTCCACGGCGATCACTACGTCGGCTCCTTTCTTGAAAAATTGTACCATTACTGATGGTGCTGTGATGATTGAAGATTTATGGCGCGAAGTTAACGATTTTTTCGCGGATTTTGCGGCTTTCTCGCGACAGAGTTGTATCTTTGTGGTCAAAATGGAATATTCTTCACCAAAAATTCTACACATTATGAAAAAATTTCTTGTAGCTCTGGTCGTTGCCTTGATGGCTGTAGCCCCCGCCGCGGCCCAGTTCCGCATCGGTCCTAAAGTCGGTTTCACAACCAATAAGCTCCATCTTGACAAGAGCGGCCTCGACTCGGAGAACCGCACTGGCTTCACTGGTGGCTTGATGGCCGAGGTGGGCGTGCCCATCGTGGGCTTGTGCTTCGATGCGTCGTTGATGTACGTGCGCCGCTCGTTTGAGTACACCGCCGATAACATCACCAAGGAGTACAACCGCGACTACTTCGAGATCCCCGTTAACATCAAGTACAAGTTCCAGATCATCGGCGTGGAGAAGATCATCAAGCCTTACATCTTCACGGGTCCGTCGTTCGCTTTCCTTTGCTCCAAGAAGAGCATGGACGCGTTGAAGAACAAGTCGTTCGATTGCTCGTGGAACTTCGGTATCGGCGTGGAGTTAATCTCCCATCTGCAGATTCAAGGTTCCTACGGCCTGGGCATCACCAAGAGCGTAGAGAGCAACCTTGACACTAACGGCAACAGCATCTACTCGGGAAAAGACCGCTTCTGGACGGTGACCGCCGCTTGGCTGTTCTAAGCCCCGTTAACACATTTTCGCATAGGGGAGGCAACCATTTCCCCTACCCCTTGTTATACACTATGCAGAGGGATTACAGCACAGGCGGCTGTAGTTCCTCTGCTTAGGTTAAAATACAATACTATTATGGATATTCAAGAGATCATTCAACAGGTGAAAGATAAATTCGGCGACAAGATCGACATCGAGAAGATCACCGAATACGTGAAGAATGCCGGGGCCGACGGCAAGACCTCCATCGAGGATATCATCGCCAAGGTGAAGGACGGCTCGCTGCTTGGCGATCTCGACGGCGACGGCAAGCAGGAAGGCCTCCTCGACGAGATCAAGGGTAAAGCTTCCGACCTTGCCGGTTCCCTGGGTCACCTCTTCAAGGGATAGGAAGCAGTATCGAAAATAAATTTAATCGCTGAGTAGCTCCTCAACCTCACCAATGGGGATTTGGGCGCACTTGGCGATTTCTTCCGTACTCATTCCCGAGGCCTTTAATTTTCTTAACAGATCAGCTCGTGCCTGTTTTTTTCCTTGTTCGAGGCCTTGTTCGAGGCCTTGTTCGAGGCCTTGTTTGAGACCTTGTTTGAGACCTTGTTTGAGACCTATTTCGTGGCCTATTTTCTCACCCTTATTGAACCCATCTTCATATCCTTCGTCAATGCCAGCGCGTACAGTGTTGTTGTAGTCCCGCATGGCCTTTAGGCTGCCTTCATAGGCTCTTCGTTCATTAGCGTTGAATGCGAAAATCTCGGCGGCTTGAAAAAAACGTTCTAACAGCTTGCTCTTAAGTCGATCAGGGAAGCTGTCCAACTGATTCATGTTCTTTATCACGTAGAGCCATTTCTCGAAATTATTCTCCAGCTCGTCTATCTCCTTGGTGAATTTCTTCATCTCAAGGAAGATAAGGGTCAACTTGTTGGAGAAAATTTTCTTAGTGGCTGTGTCAGTGAGTTTCACCACATGCTTGGCTTCAGGTAAATTGTCGAATTCAGGCATGTTGAAATTTAGGAAGGAGACTGTGTAAATTCTCGGCAAATTGAAATCCCAGTCACCCTTCTGGGCCATCTCATGCATTGGGAAGGTGGCATAGAAGATGCTACGGTCGGCAAAATAAGGTTGATAAGCGTTTTGCATCTCCACTATAAAATGCTTTCCTTCTTCAGTGGTGCAGTATACGTCAAAAATGGCATTACGTTCGCCAGTGATGCGACTCAATTGCTCGGTAGGCATATACGTGATATCTTTGATCGGTTCCTCGTCATCCAAAAGGGAGTTGAGAAAATCGATCATAAACTCTTTGTGATGCTCATTACCAAAGAGGCGCTTAAAGCCGAAGTCGGTAAACGGGTGAATGTAGCGTTCGGTACACATGGCTGGATGGAGTTGTTGTGTTCACCGCAAATTTAGTAATTTTTTTGTGAATTATTAGTCCTTCGTGGGAAAATATTGCGAGGGCCTGTAGCTTACCACGTGCTGGTTCAAAATTATGGGATGAGAGGTGTCGGGGCCTGGTCGTCCCTACTTGCTTCATCTTGTTGATGAGGTTTTGGGGCGCTGTTAGTCATCTTCTTCCATGGAGGAGATGCGCATGACGTCGCGCTCGAATGTGTCGCGGTTGATGGCTTTGTTCTTCATCTTGTTGCGGTAGGTGTAGATGGTGTACACCGAGTAGTTCAAGACTTGGGCGATGCGGGTGCTTTCCTGGATGCCCAGGCGCATGAATGCGAGAATGCGAAGGTCGGTGTTGAGGATCTCGTCCTCCTTGAGCGTGATTTGTTCTTCGGGGCGCAACAGGGCGTTGACGCTCTTAACGAAGTTGGGGTAGATGTGGAGGAAAGCGTTGTCGAAAACGTCGTAGAATTCCTTGCTCTGCTCCTCAACAAATTTACCCGACTTGGTGATTTTGAACAGGTCGTCGATTTTGTTGGCGGCGATTTTACGGTTGACGGTCTTGGAGAACTGATTGAGCTTGTCCATGTATATGGAGCAGAGGTTGAGGAATTGTGAGATGTACACCTCTTTGATTTGGTTGGCGGAGCGTAATTTGGATTGCATAGCACGCATTCGACGCATTTCGTGTCGCAGGAGAATCAACGTTATCACCAGTCCAAGGGCGACGATTACGATAGCGATGATGATACCCCGGGAACGGTTTTGCCAACCTGTAATTTCCACATTATGAGCTTTTTCGGTGAACGGGAGGGTATCGGCCGACTGAATGACGCGCAATGTGGCGTGGCAAGCCACGGCACCGGCAAGGGCCATGGAAAGGTAGCGGTGGGCACGGTCGACGTCGCCGTCGTCCATCATCACTTGCCCAAGCTCTTGAAGCGACATTACCTCGAGGGTTGCGGCCTTGGTGTCGGCGATGGCCGAAAGGGTAAGGTAATATCGGTACTCGATTTCGTTGCCTCGGGCGCGAGCGATGTCGGCCAGCATGTGGGCTGCGCGGGCGTAGAGGTTGTCGCTTTCGGGTAGCTGGTCGAGGACCTCGGCGAGCAGTACCTTGGCCTTGGAGTGTTCCTTATTAATGAGGTAGAATTCCCCCATGTTCACCTTGTATCGGGGCGTTTCCTTGGGGAGGATCTCGATGAGCCGGGTATGGGCGGCGAGGCTCTTCTGGCACCAGCGTTGGTACACATCGGGGTAGCCGGTGTAATAGGCGGCAATGTAGCTGTACATCTGTCGGCCCGAGCGATAATAAAGCTCAAGCAGATCGGGGGATAGCGTCTCGGGGTCGATGGCCTGATATTCGCGTTCGGCCTCGCCGATGAATGCGCAGAGGGGCAACAGGGTGGCGCGCTTCAGGCGGAACGCGATGGCCTCCGGCTGTGCCCCGATCTGGTTGGCCAAGAGGTAACCCTGATGGAAGTAGTGGATAGCCGAGTCGTTGTTGAACGACATGTAATGGTCGCCCAGGGCCATCATCAGCCCCAAACGCTTGCGGGAGTTGGCCGACGAGTCGTAAACCGTTTTAAGCGAGTCGATGCTTGCTTGACGCTTGGAGATGTAGCTGTCGCGCATGTCGAGCTCATGGTCAAGACGTTTCAGGGCATCGGCGGCCTGCTTCTCAGTGACCTGCAGGGCCGAGGCCGTGAATGCGGTAAGAAATGCTAATATGATGAATTTCAATGGCTTCATAGTCGCTTATGTTATGGTCTTTAATGATTTAAGGGTTTAAAACTTTAAATCATTAAATCTTTATTCAGTGCCTTGGCTGCTGTCTCGGCCGCGGGGTTGGTGCCCAGGCGTTCGCGCATGAGTTTGTAGCCTTCCAATTGCGCCTTGTGACCCTCTCCGCCGGGAAGCACCTTGCCTAGCTCGCGAATGAGTATCTGGGGCGTACACAGGTGAACCAGCGCCTCGTGTACGATCTCACGCCCGGTGATCAAGTTGGGCAACGACACGTAAGGCACGTGGATGAGCCGCTTCATGATATTGTAGGACAATCGGGAGCCGTTGGCGCGGTAGCACACCACCTGTGGCGTACCCATCAAGGCGCATTCCAGCGTGGCAGTGCCGCTGGTGACAAGGGCGCCTTCGGCGTAGCGCATCAATTCGAAGGTCTTGCCGAAAATCACTGTTGGAGCCTCCTCGACCCCTTCGTCACGGCGGGCGTGTGGCTCGCGGATGCCCTCGAGCACGGTCTTATAGAAATGTGGATCTATACCGGGAGCGCCAGCCACCACCACAGGATACTGGGGGAAGGCCTTGGCCGCGTGGAGCATCACTGGTAGATTGTTGCGGATTTCCCCCTTGCGGCTACCGGGGGCTAACAACAAATAAGGCTTTCCGTCGAGACCAATAGCGTCGATGAACGCGCTGCGGCTGGGCAATCGGGAGATACGCTCGTCGATCTCCTCGCGCGAGGGGTTGCCCACGTATACCACCTCCATCCCCTTGCCTTTGAAGTATTCCACCTCAAACGGCAGAATCGACAGCACCCTGCGCACGTATTTCTTGATGGAATTCACGCGCCACTCCTTCCATGCCCACACCTTGGGGGAGATGTACCAATACACTGGCACGCCAAGCTTTACGGCCTCCTTGGCGAGCTTGAGGTTGAAACTGGGATAGTCGACCAGCACCAGCGCGTCGTGACGCTCACGTCGCAAGGCCTCCTTGGCCACCTTCAGATTGTCGAAGATGCCCCCGAGGTTGCGCAGAATCTCGGAAAAGCCCATGAAGGCCATCCGACGGTAGTGAATCAACGGCTGCACGCCAGATGCCTCGGCCATCTCGTCGCCCCCCAGGAAGGTGAACCGCGACGTGGGGTCGAGCCTTAACAAGGCTTTAATCAACTGTGCCGCATGGAGGTCGCCAGAGGCCTCACCGGCTGAAATCATCCATCTCATTGGTGCAAATTTACGCGTTTTTCCAGAAATTTCGCATCATTTGGCACAATTATTGCTTGCGAGTTGTTTTAATATCGTAACTTTGTACTTGCAATACTTCGGTAAATTTTTAAAGTTCACGAGGCATAAGCCTCAAAGTTGTTA
>JAJBVP010000167.1:0-5123 GCA_020859755.1 Bacteroidales bacterium
CTTTGAGGCTTATGCCTCGTGAACTTTAAAAATTTACCGAAGTATTGTTTAAAGATTTAATCCGAAAAAAGATGTTCTCCGGAATAGTAGAAGAGCCGGGCCGCGTCCTGGCAGTGGAGCGCGAAGGCTCCAACGTGACATTCACAATACAATGCTCATTCACCCCCGAGCTGAAAATCGACCAATCAGTGGCCCACAACGGCGTGTGCCTGACGGTCACCTCCATCGACGGCGACCACTACACCGTCACCGCCATCCAAGAGACCTTGGACCGCTCCAACCTTGGCGACCTCGAGCCAGGCTCGCTGGTCAACCTCGAGCGCTGCATGGTGATGAACGGCCGCTTGGACGGCCACATCGTGCAGGGTCACGTCGACTGCACAGCCACCTGCACCAAGGTCGAGCAACTCGACGGCAGCCACTACTTCACCTTCAAGTACTCGGCCCCCAAGGAGCTGATTGCCAAGGGCTACGTCACCGTCGAGAAAGGCTCGGTGACTGTCAACGGCGTAAGCCTGACCGTATGCGACTCGGAGGCCGACCAATTCCGCGTGGCCATCATCCCCTACACCTTTGATCACACCAACTTCCAGCAAATCAAGGAGGGAACCCGCGTCAACCTCGAGTTTGACATCATCGGCAAGTACATCTTCCGCATGAAAGAGTTGCTGGGTTAGCCAACAAGGAGCGTGGGAGCCCTCGCCCGCGACTATCACCCGTAATTTCCAAGTAAAAAGATACCCAACCATGATTAAACGATTCTTAGCGGCCACAGCGATTGCCGCGTTAGCTTTCCCCTGCATGCATGCCGAAAAAGGCGTGTACTCGGCAGTCACTCCCGAGGGTCGCACCGTCACCCTCACCGTCATCAACGACCACGTGATCAAGGTCGAAAACAACCTCAAGGGGGAAACCACCCCCGTGTCGCGCGCCACAGTGCTTGCCCCGGACAACAATTTCAAGGGCGTGGCCAACAAAGTGGGTAACGTCACCAGCGTCACTACCCCCGGAGGCATCACGGCCACACTGAATGCCGCCACCGGCGAGGTCACCCTCACCGCTGGTGCCGGCCGCACCGTCACCGACCCCGGTATACGCTCCCTCAAGGACGGTAAGCGCTCCCTGAGCCTCTACACCACCGGCACCGGCAACTTCTACGGCGCCGGCGAGCGTGGCCACAGCTATAACCTCAAGGGCGACACCCTCGTGATGTACAACAAGCAGAATTATGGCTACACCCGCGGAGAGAAGCGCATCTCGCAGATGAACATCACCATGCCCCTCTACCTGTCGAGCGACGGCTACGCGCTGGTGTTTGACGACTTCGGAGCCGCCGAGATGATCCTCTCCAATCCCATCCAATACATCACCGAGAGCCCCTCTCCTGTAAGCTACTACTTTGTGGCCGGGGAGAAAGGAACCCTCGCCTCCACGGTCGAGCAACTGTCGGCCTTGACCGGTCGACAGGACCTTCCCCCGCTGTGGTCGCTCGGCTACATCACCTCCAAATACGGCTACCACACCCAGGCCGAAACCACGGGCGTGATCGACACCCTCAAGCGCCGCGACTACCCCGTTGACGGCGTCGTGCTCGATCTCTACTGGTACGGCAAGGAGCAGGACATGGGCCGACTAGCCTGGGACAAGGACCAATGGCCCGACCATAAGAAGATGCTCGCCGACCTGAAGAAGAAGGGAGTAAATATGGTGATCATCTCCCAGCCCTATATCCTGCAGAACGGTCGCGGCGTGGACAACTACAACATGCTGGCCGAGCAAGGCCTGATGCTCAAGAACGCCGAGGGCGATGTGCAGCCAGTTACCATCTGGGTGGGCGAGGGAGGAATGTTTGACGTGTCCAATCCCGCGACTCGCCAGTGGCTTGCCGACCGCTACGCGCAACTCACCGACGAGGGCGTAACCGGCTGGTGGGGCGACCTTGGCGAACCCGAGGTGCACCCCGAGGACGGTGTCCACCACAATGGCTTGACAGCTCGCCAGTACCACAACCAATACGGCAACGACTGGAGCGAGATCATATACGACCTTTTCCAGGAGAAGTACCCCGACACCCGCCTGATGACGATGATGCGCGGTGGTACCACCGGCCTGCAACGCTACTCGGTATTCCCTTGGTCGACCGACGTTTCCCGCTCGTGGGGTGGCTTGCAGCCTCAGGTGACCATCATGCTCAACTCCGGCCTTTCGGGTCTGGGCTACATGAGCCACGACGTGGGCGGCTTCGCTGTTGACAAGGACAATCCTCGCGACCCCGAATTGTACATCCGCTGGCTCCAATTGGGACTGTTCTCGCCCGTACTGCGCACCCACGCGCAATTTGACGCCGAACCTTACAAATACCCCGCCGAGGAGTCGATCGCCAAAGCCTTGATCAAAGAGCGCTACCGCTGGCTCCCCTACAACTACACGCTCGCCTACGAGAACGCCTCTATGGGCTACCCGATGGTGCGCCCACTGAGTTTCACCCAAGCGGGCCAAACTGCCTACGACGAGATATGGGACCAGTACCTGTGGGGCAACAACGTGTTAGTGGCTCCCGTGCTTGAGAAGGGCGCCACTTCGCGCCAGGTCGTGATCCCCGCCGGCGAGTGGCTGTACCTAACCAAAGAAGATGGGAAAGTATATGCCGAGGGCGACACCGTCACGGTCGACGCACCGCTGGACGTGCTCCCGCTGTTTGTGCGCAAGGGCGCGTTCCTGCCCATGGCCGACTACAAGATGCAGAACACCGGCGACTACAACCCAGGCGTGTTGACTGTCAACTACTACCCCTCGACCGAAGCCACCACTGGCTACGTGTACGAGGACAATGCCCAGTCGACCAAGTCGCTGAGCGCCAATGAGTATGCGATACTCGGTTTCGAGGGCCAGCAAGCCGCCGACGGCGAGATCACCGTCAAGGTAACCCTCGACGGCTCCTATCCCGGCATGCCCGCCAAGCGCAAGATATCGCTGGTGATCCACAACGTTGACAAGGCCCCCGCCACAGCCACGGTTGACGGCAAGCGCGTGAAACCCGCCTACAACGCCGCCGCGCGCACCGTCACCATCCAGCTAACTGGCCCCGCAACCGTGACCCTGCTCTGACCAATAGCTCGTTTATTCGCGCATTCGAGAGAAAGAACTCTCGAATGCGCGAATTACGAAGTAACGGAGCGCACTATCTTTCACGAGGACCCTACAGAAATTGCCCAATCCATAGAAAATCACTACCTTTGCAGCTTGAAACTAATGTGACTTAATGAACGGGTTCTTTTATATCCTCAAGCGCTTCGTGCCGCCCTACAAGAAGTATCTGATACTCAATATCTTCTTCAATATTCTGGCGGCATTCTTGACGCTGTTCTCCTTCGCTGTGATCATCCCGATTCTGGAGATGCTGTTCCAGATCAAGGAGGCCACTTACCATTATATGCCACTGGGCAGCGCGTCGCTTAAGGATGTGGTGTTCAACAACTTTTACTACTACACGCAGGAGGCCATACACGCCTACGGCCCGTCGGCGACGCTCGCCCTGCTTGCGGCCGTATTGGTGTTCATGACCCTGCTGAAAACGGGAGTTACCTACCTGTCGAGCTACTTCATTATCCCGATGCGCTCGGGCATCGTGCGCGACATCCGCAACTACGTGTACGACAAGATTGTAACCCTGCCTATCTCATTTTTCACCTCCGAGCGCAAGGGCGATGTGATGGCCCGCATGAGCGGCGACGTGGCCGAGATCGAGAACTCGATCACCGCCTCGCTCGACATGATGTTCAAGAACCCCGTGATGATTATCGTGTGCTTGGCGATGATGATCATGATCTCGTGGCAGTTGACACTGTTTGTGCTCGTGTTGCTGCCTATCGCCGGATTGGTGATGGGCCGCGTGGGCAAGCGCCTGAAACGCCAATCGCTCGAGGGGCAAAAACAGTGGGGATTGCTTATGAGCGAAATTGAGGAAACTCTTGGCGGCCTGCGCATTATCAAGGCTTTCAACGCCGAACACAAGATCAAGGAGCGTTTCCACCGCGACAACCATATATTCTATCGCATCTCCAATCGCATTGCCCGGCGCCAGTCGCTGGCCCACCCGATGAGCGAGTTGCTGGGCACCACGGCCATCGCCATCGTCTTGTGGTTTGGCGGCACGCTGATCCTCACCGGGGCCTCGTCGATGAATGCCGCGTCGTTCATCTACTACATGGTGATTTTCTACTCGATCATCAACCCCGCCAAGGACCTCTCCAAGGCCATGTATTCCATCCAGAAAGGCCTGGCTTCGATGGAACGCGTCGACAAAATCCTCAACGCCGTCAATCCCATCACCGACCCCGCCAATCCCCGCGAGATCAAGGACTTGCGTGGAGAGATCAAATACAACGATGTGGACTTCAGCTACGGGCAGCACAAGGTGATCGACGACGTGTCGCTGCACATCCACGCCGGTGCCACGGTGGCGCTTGTGGGTCAAAGCGGTTCGGGCAAATCCACCCTGGCCGACCTTCTGCCGCGATTCTACGACGTGCAGGCTGGCTCGATCACTATCGACGGCGTGGACATCCGCCAAATGCGCGTTCACGACTTGCGAGCCATGATGGGCAACGTCAACCAGGAGGCGATCCTGTTCAACGACACGTTCTTCAACAACATTACCTTCGGAGTGAAAGAAGCCACCATGGAGCAAGTGGTTGCGGCAGCCAAAATCGCCAATGCCCACGACTTCATCATGGCCACCGAAAAGGGATACGACACCAACATCGGCGACCGCGGGTGCAAGCTCTCGGGCGGCCAGCGACAGCGCATCTCCATCGCCCGCGCTATCCTCAAGAATCCACCCGTGCTTATTCTCGACGAGGCCACCTCGGCCCTCGACAGCGAGAGCGAGCAACTGGTGCAGGAAGATCTTGACCGCTTGATGAAGAACCGCACAACGCTCGTCATCGCCCACCGCCTGTCGACGATCAAGAACGCCAACCTTATATGCGTAATGCACGAGGGCAAAATCGTGGAGCGGGGCACCCACCAGGAGCTCCTTGCCCTCGGTAAATACTACAAACACCTCGTCGATATGCAAAAATTCTAATCCCATCCTCCCTTCCTCCTTTAAAGATTTAAGG
>JAJBVP010000167.1:5223-9114 GCA_020859755.1 Bacteroidales bacterium
ATTTAAAGATTTAAGGATTTAAAGATTTAAGGATTTAAAGATTTAAGGATTTAAAGATTTAAGGATTTAAAAAACCAAAAACAACAAAACTATAATCCCTATACAATGAGAAAAATTGCCACTCTCCTGCTCTCGGTTGTCGCCATCATGGGGATAACCACCAGTTGCTCCAAGGACGAGGATTCGCTGCTGCGCACCGTCCCCGATTCATCCTCAATCATTGCCAAAATCGACGCTGAACAAATCCTCAAAAACGCTGGTTTTCAGGTGAAAGACGGCAAATACGTGATGCCAGCCCTAATGGAACAGAATCTCAGCCGGGTCGACAAGAAAGAGACCGAGGCGTTGCTTGCCGTGGCCCGTACCATCGACGCCCACTCGATTGTGGTGTTCGAGTACAAGAGTTCACGATTCTGCACATTCGCCATCACCGACGAGGCGAAGTTCTTGCAATATTTTGAAAATCAAGGCGCTACCAAATCGAAATCGGGTGATTTTGAAGTGCTGAAGATTGACCGCGACAATTGCATCGCGATGCGTGACGGCCAAGGCTGGTACACCAATCCCCGTGGCCTCGACATGCTGGCCGACATCCTCAAAGAGGCTAAGAAACGACCGCTGGCCGACATGAACGGAATCCGCGAGTGGCTCGAAAAGGATGGCGCCCTCAACGTCGCTTACTCACTGGCGCCCATCAACTCCACTTGGGTTGTCGCCAACACTGTTCTGAAAGATAACATATTGAGTTTCAGCGTCACAGCCATCGACAAAGGCGGTAAACCCATGGATACCTCCAAGATGGTAGAGCCTATCAACTCGGCCGTGCTGGGCTACCTTCCCGGCAACACCCAACTGGCTGTGGCAATGGGGCTCAACAAAGATTTCCCCTGGGGTGATATCAAGACCGCTTTGGCCCCCTTCGTGGGCTACCAAGGAATTGGCTTCCTGGAGTTGGCAATGTCGCAAATGGGCCAGATAGACGGCACTGTAGCCTTGGCTGTTTCCCCGGCCGCGGGTGCCCCCGCTTTGGCCGATATCTCCCCGAAAACCTGGGATTTTACACTCTTCGTGCACCAAACTCAAGAGGGTGTCAACTCCAACATCCAATCGCTTCTCGACATGGCCTCCCAAATGGGTCAGCGCATAGAAAAAGTGGGCGACCTGTATCACTCCACCCTCAGCGGCCTTGATCCCGACCTGAATGGACTTGACGTGTGGATCGGCAATGTCGACGGCTACCTCGCTATCTCCACTCGCGAAATCCAGCCCGGCCAAAACAACTCCCTCGCCCCCACCATGGAGGGCAAACCGTTCTCGCTCTACCTCGACATCCCCTATCAAAGCGAGACGATGAAGGCATTCGGCTTGCCCTACGGCTTCAACCTCACGCTCCAGCTTAGCGACAACGTCCTCGAAGGCAAGGCTCGCTTCAACGGTTCCAACAGCGCCTTCCTGACGACCCTTATCGAGGTCTTCTCCCAGCTATGACCATCGACTCGATAACGCTTCGCCAGGCGTTGCCCCGCGTGTTTGACGGCATGCAGGGCGACGAGGCGATTCGAGCTTCCCAGGTGTGGATGGCCGAGCTCACCTTGATTAAAGGCCAACGTTACCTGATCGCCGCCGAGAGCGGTGCAGGCAAGTCGTCGCTCTGCTCGTTCCTCTACGGCAACCGCAACGACTACATGGGTGAAATATACTTCAACTCCCATCCCATCCGAGAGTTCACCCGCAAGCAATGGTGCGAGATACGTCAGCGCCACGTCGCCCTGTTGCCTCAGGAAATGCGCTTGTTCCCCGAATTAACGGCCTTGGAGAACGTCCAGCTCAAAAACCGCCTTACCGGGCGATACTCCGAGCACGAGATCCTACAAATGCTTGAGCGCCTGGAGATAGGCTGGAAGGCCAACGAGAAGGCCGGACACCTTTCCATTGGCCAGCAGCAACGCGTGGCCGTGGTGAGGACGCTGTGCCAGCCATTCGACTTTCTCCTTCTCGACGAGCCGGTAAGTCACCTCGACGCTCGCAACAACCGGGCTGTGGCCCTCATGGTAAGCGAGGTGGCCGCCAGCCAAGGCGCCGGCATCGTGAGCACCTCGGTAGGCAATCCCCTCGACCTCCCCAATTGCACTCTAATACACTTGTAACATGTCGAAAACCAAGGATATAGTGTGGCGGTTGCTACGACGCAACATATCAGCGGGGCAGATTATCGGCTACGCGTTGGCCAACCTCGTGGGCCTCACCATCGTAATCACCGCCCTGCAACTCTATCGCGACGTTACCCACGGCTGGGACGGCGATGGCACCGACGCCATGATATCACGCGACTATCTCATTGTGTCAAAGCGTGTGGAGGGTGTTTCGGGATTGTTTGGCTCGTCGGCCGTCAGCACAGGCTTCTCGCCTGCCGAAATCGACTCTATCCTTGCCCAACCGTGGGCACGACGCTTGGCGCCTTTTACCCCGTCGCGATTCAACGTCAACGCCGCCGTGGAGATGGGTGGCCGAGGGCTGTCGACCTACATGTTTTTCGAGTCGATCCCCGACGATTATTTCGACATCACCCCACGCGGCTGGGGATATTCGCCAGGCGTCACCAAGGAGATACCGATCGTGATATCAAAGGATTACCTGGCGTTGTACAATTTCGGATTCGCGGCCACCCGCGGCTACCCGCAAATCAGTGAATCGATGGTGTCGATGGTGCCCCTACGCATCTCCCTGAGCGGAAATGGCCTCCAACAAGATTTCAACGCGCGTATCGTGGGATTCTCATCGCGATTGAACACCATCGCTGTGCCCCAGGAGTTTATGGACTGGGCGAACGAGCAATTCGGCTCCCGTGACAAGCAGGCCGATCTTCCCTCACGCTTGATTATCGAGGTGTCATCGCCCGGCGACCCCGCCATCAACCAATATCTGGCCGATCACGGCTGGGAAGCCGCCGGCGACAAGTTGCAGAGCGGTCGCGCCGCTCGGTTCCTGGCCCTTGTCACCACCGCCGTCATCGCCGTGGGCGCCATTATCTCCATCCTTGCCTTCTTTATCCTCATGCTCAGTATCTATCTGCTACTGCAGAAGAATGGCCGCAAGCTCCACCAGCTCATGCTTTTGGGCTACTCCCCCTCCACCGTCGCCTCATATTACATTCGCCTTGTGGTAGCGGTTAACATCGTTGTATTGGCACTGAGCTGCGGGGCAATGCTGTGGGCTCAAGCGCTCTGGTCGACCCCCATGGAGGCCATTGGCGCTTCGTTGACCTATCCCTGGCTCTCGTTGGGAATAGCCTTCGGTATCATGCTCTTGATCTCATTAGGCAACGTCCTTGCCATCCGACGCCAAGTAGCGCTCCACTGGTAAGACTGCCAATGCTGGCGAAGCCGCCCACTTCATCTGCAGCTTTGGCCACTGATAATGGGGATTGGCTAATGATTCTACACTACCTCGCGAAGGTAGGGGAAATCTTGTGGGTAAATTACTTGATTGTTTGGAACCATTCCCCTATCTTCTTAGGCATGATTCAAAAAATTTTTTTTAAATTTGGAGAGAAAATGATGAGTGATTAGGCTATTTTGGAGAGTTTGTGTTAAATAATGTTATTTAGACAATATGGTGCAATGTTATGATTAGCGGCTAATTATCAGCGAATTATAAGAATTTTAAATACGGATGGCCCAAAAAGTGTGTTGGAAAACATATAAAAAAATTTTGCAGGGTGAGGAAAAAGCCTCACCTTTGTATCGCAAACCTAAAACAATCTTTTTTACCTTAGAAAATTGTACCTATTGGAAACCCATAAAAAGGAGCTTAGTGATAAGCTCCTTTTTATATTTTATTTAACTACATGACAAAAATTGGAATATGTCGAACTGGGGTGGTCTTTGGGGA
>JAJBVP010000132.1 GCA_020859755.1 Bacteroidales bacterium
GTCCCCAAAGACCACCCCAGTTCGACATATTCCAATTTTTGTCATGTAGTTAAGCTTGTTTATTTAAATGTTTTAACCTTAAGAGACAGAATAAAAGATGACAATATTACAGAAAGTGGCCCTTGCCACATTATTAATCACACCCGGCTCCTTCATACACTCGTCCAGCCTCGGCAACCAATTCTGGCTCGGGGCCGACATCAGCCACACAACGGAATTAGAAAGCAAAGGGATCGTCACCATCAACGCCGCTGGTGACACTGTGGAAACCACGCGCCTGATGCGCGACCTGGGTCTCAACGCCATACGCCTGCGCGTGTGGGTCAACCCGGCCGAGCGTTGGTCGTCGAAAGAGGATGTGCTCGAAATGGCGCGACGTGTCGAGCAACAAGGGATGGCCCTGATGGTCGACTTCCACTACTCCGACTGGTGGGCCGACCCCTCTCACCAAAACATCCCCAAGGCTTGGGCGGACATGAACATGGACCAGCTCAAGCAAGCCCTCACCGACCACACTGTCCAGACCCTCCAACTGCTCAAGGACAATAATATCAATGTGGAATGGGTGCAAGTGGGCAATGAAACCACCAACGGGATGATGTGGCCCGTTGCCGACGTCAAGGATCATATGGACAACTACGCCGAGCTCACCAACGTGGGCTACGACGCCGTCAAGAGCGTTTACCCCAACGCCACCGTCATCGTCCATCTCGACAACGGCTACGACACCCAATTATACAACCGCATTTTCGACGCGCTCAAGGAACGAGGCTGCCGTTGGGACATGATCGGCATGAGCCTTTACCCCTACTGGACCAAGCAAACGCACCCCGATATGACCGACCAACAGCTTGTCGACCTGTGTGTTGACAACATCAAGGCCCTCCATGAGAAATACAACACACGCTTGATGCTCGTGGAAACGGGCGTGCAGGCCGAGCAACCCCATGAAGGCAAGGCGTTCCTGTCGAAACTGATCGACGCAATGGCGAACGGCACCGACGGAATATGCGAAGGCGTGTTCTACTGGGAGCCGGAACTTACCCCCGAAAGCGGCTACGCCCTGGGAGCGTTCCAAAACTCGCGACCCACCGAGATCATGGACGCTTTCACCGAGGCCGCCCACTGGCTCAACCGTCCCAACACCCAGCTTGGCTCAACAGCCCTCTCCAATCGCTAAAGCCCATAAGCCCTTAAACCGAATATTATTAACACAACAAATATAGTAATTTTCCATGAACACTAAATCAACCCATCGAGCCTTTGGCTGGATACGGTCGTTAACGCTATTGCTGGCGTTGACGATTGTGTGTCCGTTAACGGCTCACAGTCAGACAACCGTCAACGGTACCGTCACCGACGAAACCGGTGAACCGCTGATCGGAGCAACCGTTGTGGTACAGGGAACCAATGTGGCCGTCGCCACCGACTATGACGGCAATTTCACCCTCACCGCCCCCAAGGGTGCCACTACCCTCGACGTAAGCTATGTGGGCTACAAAAAACAATCGGTAGCCATCGCTTCCAAGGTGGACGTGATGATGCAACCGGACACCCAGATGATGAACGAGGTGGTGGTAATCGGCTACGGCGTTCAAAAGAAGAGCGACCTTACCGGCTCAATCGCCACCGTGAGTGAAAAGGACTTCAACAAGGGCGTTATCTCCTCGCCCGAGGAACTGATCAACGGCAAAATCGCCGGCGTGCAGATCGTCAACTCGGGAGGCTCGCCCAACGGCTCGTCGACCATCCGCGTGCGTGGTGGCGCTTCATTGAACGCCTCCAACGACCCTCTGATCGTGCTCGATGGCGTGCCAATGGAAGTAGGCGGCTCAGTGAGCGGCCAAGGCAACTTCTGGAGCCTGATCAACCCCAACGATATCGAGTCGATGACCGTCCTCAAGGACGCCTCCTCAACCGCCATCTACGGCTCCCGCGCATCCAACGGCGTAATCATCATCACCACCAAGAAAGGCTCCGGCGAAGGCGTAAAAGTGTCGTTCTCGACCACCAACTCCATCAGCCACAAGACCAAAACCGCTCCCATGCTGTCGCGCTCGCAATTCATCGACGCCTACAACCAGTATGGCACAGCCGACCAAATCGCCCTCATCGGCACATATAACACCGACTGGAACGACCAAATCTACCGCACGGCCTTCGGTACCGACAACTCCCTGAGCGTGTCGGGTCGCATCGCATCATGGCTGCCCTTCCGCGCCGCCCTGGGTGTCACCTCCCAGCAAGGTATTGTAAGAACCGACAACTCCAACCGTACTACCTTCAACCTGAACCTCACCCCCTCGTTCCTCGACGACCACCTGCGCATCAACCTCTCAGGCAAAGGCTCCTACAGCCACAACCGTTTCGCCCAGGAAGGCGCCATCTGGACCGCACTGGTCTACAACCCCACCGTGCCCGTCTACGATGAGAATTCCATCTTCAACGGCTACTACAACACCTACACAACCGACGCCAACGGCATGCAACAGATTGTCAACGGCGCTCAGCCCAACCCCCTTGGACAGCTCGAAAACTACCACTCCAAGAGCAACGTGGGACGCTTCATCGGCAACGCCGACATCGACTACCGCCTCCACCCGCTACCCGAATTGCGCCTGCATGTCACCGGCGGTTACGACTATTCCCGTGGCACCTGCCGCACCAACATCTCCAAATTCGATTACAACAACTACACCGTCACCTACGATGACAACGGCGACCCCCTCTACACCGGTGGTTATCGCCAAGTGTACAGCCCCCAGAAGAACTATAACAAGCTCTTCACCGCCTACGCCAACTATAACAAGGACTTCAAGGCAATCAACTCCACCGTCGACGCCACAATCGGTTACGACTACCAGTATTGGAAGTACACCTGCCCGGTTTACAACAATTATAACTACGACGGCGACCAGCTGCAATACACCGGTGCCGCTATCGACCAGCGACACTCGCTCATCTCCTACTACGGCCGCTTGAACTTCACGTTCGACAACCGATACCTGTTGACCGCCACGTTCCGTCGCGACGGTAGCTCCCGATTCTCCAAGGACAACCGCTGGGGCACTTTCCCCTCCGTCGCCCTCGCTTGGCGCGTATCCTCCGAGAAATTCTGGCGCGCTCTGCAGCCAGTGGTCAACGACTTCAAGATCCGAGCTTCCTACGGTAAAACCGGCCAGCAGGACGGTATCGCCAACTACAGTTACCTCCCGGTCTACACCATCGGGCAGGACGGGGCCCAGTACCAATTCGGCGGCGTGCCTTACTACACCTACCGCCCCGAGGCTTACAACTCCGACCTTAAGTGGGAGACCACCAAGTCGTGGAACTTTGGTGTCGACTTCGGATTCCTCAACAACCGCATTACCCTTTCGGCCGACTATTACACCCGCCGCACGGAGGACCTGCTCGCTACCGTGCCCATCGCTGCCGGTATCAACTTCGACAAGCAGATGCTTACCAATGTGGGTAATGTCAAGAGCAACGGCGTCGAGCTGGCCCTTAACGCCAACGTCATCACCACCAAGGACTGGTCGTGGACCGTTACAGCCAACGCCACCTACCAAAAGGTGAAGATCACCAACCTCACCCTCAACGACGCCTCGGAGACCGCTCCTACCCCCGTGGGCTATATCGAGTCGACCCCTATCCAGTACTTCTCCACTGGCCATGCACCCTACGCTTACCTGCTCTACAAGCAGATTTACGACGAGGCTACCGGCAAACCCATCGAGGGCCTTTACGCCGACCTCAACGGTGACGGCCAAATCACCTCCGACGACCGCTACTACTGCCACCATCCGGCTCCCGACTGGATACTCGGATTCTCCACCTCCCTGCGCTGGAAAAAGTGGACAGTGTCAACCTCCCTGCGTGCCAATATCGGCAACTACGTCTACAACGGCATGGAAGCCAACATGGGGGCTTGGGAGTGCACCACTTGGGCTTCGGGGCAGATCAACAACCTCTCCTCATCGTTCGCCAAAACCGGTTTCCAGACGCGCCAGTACTCATCCGACTACTACCTGGAGAACGCCTCATTCCTCAAAATGGACAACGTGCAGCTCACTTACGACTTCGGTCGCATCTACAAGAGCCTCAACCTCCATATCTCGGCTATGGTGCAGAACGTGTTCACCTGGACCAAGTACAAAGGCATCGACCCCGAGACCGCCAGCGGTTGCGAGACCAGCGTTTACCCCCGTCCCCGCACCTATTCGCTCACCGTGGGCCTGAATTTCTAAGCATTTAGCATTTAGCGATTAGCATTTAGCATTTTGACAGATGAAAACAGTATATTCAATCATCATAGGGCTCTTGGTGGCGATGGCGTTCAGCTCCTGCACCGACGACCTTAACCAAACGCCCATCGTGGAGACCGACGCCACCAAGGTCTACTCCACACCCGAAGGCTATAAGATGGTGCTGGCCAAAATCTACGCCTCCTATTGCATCATCGGCCAGGAGAAGGCTTCCAACGCCGATCTCTCATCGTTCAACGGCCAGGACTTCCTGCGCTGCTTCTTCAACCTCCAAGAGGCCGCTACCGACGAGTGCGCGATGCGCTGGCTCTCGGGCGACGAGTTGACCAACCTCTCCTACATGAGCTGGGACGCCTCCGACTCGTGGGTGTCCGACACCTACTACCGCCTGTATTACACCATCGCCCTGTGCAACGAATTCTTGCGCTACACCGACGACGGCTCGATCAGCGGATTTGACTCATCCGACCAGAGCGATATCCGCACCTACGCTTACGAGGCCCGATTCATGCGCGCCCTGAGCTACTACTTCGTGCTCGACCTCTTCGGCCAAGGCCCCTTCGTCGACGAGGACTCCCCCACTTCGGCTTACAACCCTCCTTGCTACACCGCCCAGCAACTATTCGATTACGTGGCTGGCGAGCTTGAGGAGATCACGCACCAGTTGCCCACTAACAACGAATACGGCCGCGCCGGACGTGGCGCCGCTTACGCCCTGCAGTCGCGTCTCTACCTCAACGCCGAGGTCTACACCGGTACGGGCCACTACACCGAGTGCATCACCGCCTGCAAGAACGCCATGAGCCTCGGCTACTCGCTCCATAGCGACTACTCCAAGCTATTCAACGCCGACAACAACCTGCGCACCGACGAGATCATCTTCGCTTTCGTCTGCGACGCTACCACTACTGTTTCTTGGGGCTCGGGCACCTACCTCGTGTGCGGTTCCTGCGGCAGCGACTCCGACCAGGATCCCTCCAAATACGGATTGGACTACGGCTGGGGATCGTGGCGCGTGCGTGGCGAGCTACCCGCATTGTTTGGCACCGACTTCGACAACAACCCCGACTCGCGCTGCATGTTCTTCACCTCGGGACAAACCCAAGATATCGTCACGGCCCTTGACGAGAAGACCGAAGGCTTCTACTCGGAGAAATGGACCAACCTCACGGACGCCGGTGCTGCCGCTTGCTCATCCAACGACTACGGTTGCTCCACCGACTTCCCGATGTTCCGCCTGGCCGAGATCTATCTCAACGCAGCTGAGGCAACCCTACGTGGTGGCTCGGGCATGACCACCGACGAGGCCCTTGAACTGGTCAACAAGCTACGCGACCGCGCATATGGCGACACCTCGGGCCGCATCACAGCCACCCAGTTCAACAAGCAATGGGTGCTTGACGAGCGCGCTCGCGAGCTCTACCACGAATGCGTGCGCCGCACCGACTTGGTACGCTACGGCCAGTTTACCACCGACGCCTACCTATGGCAATTCAAGGGTGGAGTTGCCGACGGCCGCGCTGTCAACTCCCGCTACAACATCTACCCCATCCCTGATTCCGACATCAGCGCCAATCCCAATCTCTCCAATCCACTTTACTAATAACGTCCACCAGCCATGAAGCTTACAAAATACATCGCAGCGGCCTGCCTCATTTCGGCCACCGCTCTGTTTAGTTCCTGTAACAAGGACGGCGACATTATCTACACCTCGGGTGGCGATGATGTCACCCTCAACGGCAGCCTCGACGACATCGTCCTCGACAAGGACAACCTGGGAAATCTCGCCCTGACGCTCTACTGGAACGACAACGGCACGATATCCACCTCCGACGTGCGCGTGGCCGCTCCCAAAAACGCCATCACCAACTCTATCCAGATTGCCTCCGACCCGGAATTCACCAACACTGTTGAAATCACCATGAGCGACGGTGTCTACGAAAAGCAATTCACCCACGCCGCCCTCAACTCCTATTGCACCCGCATTGGGCTGGAAGGAGGCGTGAAAGCCCCCATCTACATACGCATCAAGAGCCTGCTGGGAGCCAATATCGACCCCACATTTTCCAACGTGCTGACAATGAACGTCACCCCCTATTTCATCGACATGACCATAGGTTACTACCTCGACTCGAGCAAGAACGACACCGGTCGCACGCTCTACTCACCCAACTCTGACGGCATCTACTACGGCTTTATCGGCGCCGCTTCCTGGGAGAACTGGTGGCTGCAAGAGGGCAACGGCGTCCTCTGGGGCAACTACGGCGAGGATGGACACGTGTTCACCATCTCCTCCGATGATTCGCATTGGAATATGTGGTATCCCGAGCCTTCGGGCTGCTACTACACCATCGTCAACACCCAGCTGCTCAACTGGAGCGCCCTGCTGGTTAACGACCTCACCGTCTCGGGCGACATCTCCGGAGCTATGGAATACGACCGCAAGAGCAACCTGTGGACCCTGACCTTCAACAACACCTCGGCCGGCACCAAGACCATCAAGATTCAAGGCAACGCCGTGCAGTACAACACCACCACGGGTACCGACAACTCGGCAGCTATCGCCACCCAGGTATCGTTCGGTGGGGCGGCCGACGCCATGACCTTCGCCACCTCGGCTGCCACCTCTACGATCAACGTTGACGCTTCCGTTACGGGCCAGGTAACCCTTACTCTCGACCTCAACGACCCCAAAGCTTGGACAGCTACCGTTGAAGAGGGTGGTCATGAGGTAGAGACCGTAAGCCACTACCTGTGGATCTCAGGTATCGACGACGGCATCAGCGGCTCCTGGACATTCGACAACTACCTGATCCTGTATAATGAGGACCAACTCGGTTACGGCGGCGCTGCCGATTGCAACTCCCTTTGGGGATGGCAATTCTACACCGAGGAGGGCGACTGGAGCACTTCCATAGGTATGGCCGACGGTGGCAACGCCTACGAGGGCACCCTGCTCAAGGGCGGCTCCAACATCACCGCCCCCACCCCGGGCCAATACGTGATTGAGGCTTCTCTCTCGGGCATGAGCTACAAGCTGCACAAGATCAACACCGTAAGCTATGCCGGATTGAACGACGACTGGACAATGCAGCCCATGACGCAAGTGAGCGGCTGTATCTACCAAGCTACCGTGACCAAGAGCGCCAACACCCCCTGGGGCGTGAAGATTCTCATCAACGACTCGTGGGACCTCTACTTCGGTGGAGGCTCGGGCGAACTGCTCCTCTACAACGAGGGATTTGACGGCGACAACGACCTTGCCAACGGCACCTATACCCTCACAGTCGACCTCAACAAGGGCACCTACTCCTACCAATAAGCAATCGATTACCCCTATCTTTAATCCTTTACTCCTTTCATCCTTTAAAGGAATAAAGGATTAAAGAAGGGTTGAAAACAGAAAACTGAAAACTGAAAGCTATGAATAAATTTCTCTCAATAATAGCCACTGCCTTGGTGCTGCCCGCGATGTGGGCATGCACCGAGGACAGCCCGGTCACCAATCCTCCCGTAGCCGAGGATGAGCCAATAGTGATCAACCATGAAGGATTCGCCAAGGGAGCCGACGTAAGCTGGCTCACCGAGCTGGAATACGAGGGTTACACCTTCGCCAACGCCGATGGCGAGCAGATGGAGTGCATGCAACTCCTACGTGACGAGTGTGGTGTCGACGCCATCCGCCTGCGCGTTTGGGTCAACCCCACCGAGGGCTGGAACAACTGCGCCGATGTGGCCATCAAGGCTCGCCGAGCCAATCTCCTGGGCCTGCGCACGATGATCGACTTCCATTTCTCCGACACCTGGGCCGATCCGGCTTCCCAGACCATCCCCGCCGCTTGGGCCGACATGACGCTCGACGAGGTATTGGTAGCCATGACCGCCCACATCAACGACATGCTTGGTCGATTGAAAGCCATGGACATCGAGCCTGAATGGGTACAGATCGGCAACGAGACCCGCTCCGGCATGATGTGGCCCCTTGGCTCCACAAGCGACAACCCCGGCAACTTCACCAAGATGGTTAACGCCGGTTACGCCGCCGTGAAGGCTATCTTCCCCGATTGCAAGGTGATTGTCCATATCGACTCAGGCGACCAGTGGTATCTCTACAGCCGCATCTACGGCAACGAGTTGGGGGCCTACGGTGCCAACTACGATATCATCGGCATCTCCCTCTACCCCGATCCCTCGTCGTGGCCGACCACCATCGACTCGGCTATCTACAACATCAACCTCGCCAACTCCACCTACGGCAAGCCCGTGATGGTAGTGGAAATTGGCATGGATTACACCGAGGGTGAGGCTTGCAAGGGCGCTATCCAGCGGCTCATCGACAACACCGATTCCTCCATCATGCAAGGTATCTTCTACTGGGAGCCCGAGGCACCCAATGGCTACAACGGCGGCTACAAGAAGGGCTGCTTCGTCGACGGTGTCCCCTCTTGCGCCCTCGATCCCTTCAAAACCATCTAATTAGCCTTCTCCCCCATCTTTACTCCTTTACTCCTTTACTCCTTTAAAGGAATAAAGGTTGAAGGGATTAAAGGAAGGGCTGAAAACTGAAAACTGAAAACTGAAAACTCATATGCGATTCAACACAACAATAACCTTATGGTTCCTTGCCCTGACCCTGGCCCTCCCGGCCGGGGCCACGCGGCAAGAAACGTTGCTTCGTCAGTGGAAATTCTCCCACGACTCCACTCGTGTTGACCAGCCCGTAACGGTGCCACACGACTGGGCCATCTATGGCCCGTTCAGCCGCGACAACGACCTGCAGGTGGTAGCAATCGAGCAAAACAAGGAGACCAAGGCCGAGGTCAAGACAGGCCGCACAGGTGGCTTGCCTTTCATCGGGAAGGGCTTCTACGCCACTACCTTCAACGTCGAGGATACCACAGGTCGCTCCGTCACGCTTGTGTTTGACGGCGTGATGAGCAACGCCCGCGTGAAAGTCAACGGCAAGGAGGTGGGCTACTGGCCCTACGGCTACAACTCATTCTATATCGACCTGGACGGAGTGGTTGTCCCCGGAGAGAATACCGTGGAGGTGCGTGCCGAGAACATGGTGCGCCAATCACGATGGTATCCCGGTGCCGGTATCTATCGCAACGTCCATCTGGTGGAGACCGACAAGGTGCATGTACCCGTATGGGGTACTTACGTCACCACTCCTGACGTTACCCCCGAGCAGGCCTCAGTAAGATTGGTTACCAAGGTTGCCGGCACCACAAAGGGACAGCATGTCGACATGGTTACCCGTATTCTCGATGCCAATGGCAATGAGGTGACACGTGGCGAGACCCAACTCGTTGCCCACGGCCAGCCAATGACCCAGAATTTCCTGGTTGAGAAACCCTCGTTGTGGTCGCCTGAGTCCCCTACCCTCTACACGGCTGTCACCACCCTTTCGGTCGACGGCAAGGAGGTGGACAGTTACGCCACCAGGTTTGGTATCCGCAAGCTCGAGTACATCCCCCACAAGGGCTTTTTCCTCAACGGGGAGAAACGCAAATTCCAAGGCGTGTGCAACCACCACGATCTTGGCCCGCTTGGAGCAGCCATCAACCGCTCGGCCCTGCGCCATCAGCTGGAGTTGCTCAAGGATATGGGATGTGACGCGATCCGCACCTCCCACAACATGCCCGCACCCGAATTGGTGGAGCTGTGCGACGAAATGGGCGTGATGCTTATGGTAGAGCCGTTCGACGACTGGAGTGCGTGGCCCAAATCGCCCAACGGTTACGGCCGTATCTTCAACGAGTGGGCGCAACGCGATATCACCAACATGGTGGAGCATTACCGCAACAACCCCTCGGTGGCTATGTGGTCGATTGGCAACGAGGTTCCCTCGCAATGGAGCCCCGATGGAGTGGCTGAGCTGACGATGCTTCAGAATCTGGTTCACGAGCTTGATCCCACCCGTCCCGTCACCTGTGGCATGGATCAAGTGGGACAAGGCGCCGTGCTCGATAACGGTTTCGCGGCGGCCCTCGATATCCCCGGCTTCAACTACAAGCCCACGTATTACGACCGCGCCTACAAGGAGCTCCCCCAGAAGCTTGTTCTTGGCTCCGAGACGGCCTCAACGGTATCTTCACGCGGCGTTTACCACTTCCCGGTGATATTCCGCGGACAAGAGAACGTCTACCACGAGGATCACCAGTCGTCGTCCTACGATTGCGAGAACCAATCGTGGAGCAACGTCCCCGATGACGACTTCGCAGCCGACGACGACAAGGAATTTGTTATCGGCCAATTCGTGTGGACCGGTTTTGACTACCTGGGAGAACCTGGCCCCTACGATACCGACGCATGGCCTAATCACTCCTCTATGTACGGCATCATCGACTTGGCCTCCATCCCCAAGGACCGTTTCTACCTCTATCGCTCCAAATGGAACACCGAGTCGCCTACGCTGCATATCCTACCCCACTGGAATTGGAATGGTCGCGAGGGAGAGGTAACTCCAGTGCATGTGTACACATCCTATCCCGAGGCTGAGCTTTTCGTCAACGGCAAGAGCCAAGGACGACGCGCCAAGGACGACAGCACCCGTTTTGATCGTTACCGCCTGCGCTGGAACGATGTCGTATACGAGCCTGGTGAGCTGAAAGTGGTGGCCTACGACGCCCAAGGCAACAAGGCCGACGAGCAGGTGATACGCACGGCCGGTAAGGCTCATCACCTGATTGTGACACCATCAGCTAAGAGTATTCACGCCGATGGCGACGAACTGGTTTACTTCACCGTGCAAGTGGCCGACAAGGACGGCAACCTCTGCCCCACCGAGAGCCGTGAGGTGAAATTCAACGTCAAGGGTGCAGGTCACTTCCTGGCCACAGCCAATGGCGACCCCTGCTCGCTGCGCTCCTTCCAAGAGCCCAAAATGGACCTCTTCAGCGGTGCAGCCACGGCCATCGCGCAAGCCAATGATCAACCGGGCGAACTCGTTTTCACGGCCTCAGCACCCGGACTAAAAGCTGCTTCCGTTACGATTAATGTTGAATAATCCAATCTTATTTCTTACCTTTGCAAGTGAAAATTCATCACAAAAATGGATTAGAAATAAACTTTAAATCTTATGAATCTCCAAGAAACTATCTCAAAGCGTTTTAAAGAAGAGTTCGGCACTGAGGGCACTCTCTACGCCTCGGCTGGACGCATCAACCTCATTGGCGAGCACACCGACTACAACGGCGGTTTCGTCTTCCCCGGGGCCATCGACAAGGTGATCATTGCCGAAATCCGCCCCAACGGCACCGACCGTTGCCACGTCGTGTCGATCGACCAAAACCAGGAGGTGGAGTTTGGCCTTAACGAGGCCGACGCCCCCAAGGAGATGTGGGCACGCTACATC
This sequence comes from Bacteroidales bacterium, assembly GCA_020859755.1. Classification (GTDB taxonomy): domain Bacteria; phylum Bacteroidota; class Bacteroidia; order Bacteroidales; family Muribaculaceae; genus JAJPXC01. The sequence goes on from JAJBVP010000132.1 coordinate 11,626, forward strand.
TTCGGCGTGTGCCGCGAAACGATCAAGCGTGGCGGCAAGGTGGAGGGCTTCGACGCTGTGTTCGCGGGCAACGTTCCCCTGGGTGCAGGCCTCAGCTCGTCGGCAGCCTTGGAATCCTGCTTCGCTTTTGCCCTTAACGACCTGTTCAACGACAACTCCATCGATAAATTCGAGCTCGCCCGCATCGGCCAGTCGACCGAGCACAACTACTGCGGCGTCAACTGCGGCATCATGGACCAGTTCGCTTCGGTCTTCGGCAAGAAGGATCACTTGATGCGCCTCGACTGCCGCTCGATGGAATATGAGTACTTCCCGTTCAACCCCAAGGGATACAAACTCGTATTGGTTGACTCCGTAGTGAAGCACGAGCTGGTTGACTCGCCCTACAACAAGCGCCGCGAGTCGTGCGAGCGCGTAGCCAAGCGCCTGGGCATGGAGACCTTGCGCGACGCCACCATGGAGGATCTTGACAAGATCAAGGGCGACATCACCGCCGAGGATTACCTGCGCGCCAAGTTTGTCATCGGCGAGAAGGACCGCGTATTGGCCGTGTGCGACGCTCTTGAGAAGGGAGATTACGAGACGGTAGGCCGCAAGATGTACGAGACCCACGAGGGCCTGTCGAAGGACTACGAGGTGAGCTGCGAGGAGCTCGACTTCCTCAACGACCTTGCCCGCCGCGAGGGCGTGACCGGCTCGCGCATCATGGGCGGCGGCTTCGGTGGCTGCACCATCAACTTGGTTGCCGATGACCGCTACGACCACTTCATCAAGACCGCCGTCAAGGAGTTTAACGACCGCTACGGCCACGAGCCCCGCATCTACGACGTAGTGATCAGCGACGGTGCTCGCCGCCTGTAAAAGTTAGTAGTAAATAGTAGTTTTTAGTAAATAGAAGAAGGTCACTCGGAAATTTATTCGGAAATTTACCCGGAAGTTTCATCCTCAATTCTACTAACTACTAAAAACTTCTAACTACTAAAAACCAAAAACCAAAATGAATCCCGTATTTATAACATTATTTGCTAATAACGGCTCCTCGGTGACCTTGTCATCGCTGGGAGCCGGCATTGTTTCCGTGCGTGTTCCCGATCGCGAGGGCAATCTCGACGAGGTGTTACTGGGCTACCCCAACCCTTGTGACTATCTCGCCGACGGTCCCTGCGCAGGCAAGGTGCCGGGACGCTACGCCAACCGCATCGCCCTTGGCCATTTCTCAATCGACGGCCAGGAGTACACGCTGGCAGTCAACAACGGCCCCAACCACCTGCACGGAGGTCCCACGGGCTTCCAAAACCGCATCTGGGCAATGAAGCATGTCGACGACCACTCGGTAACCTTCGCCTACGACTCAGCCGACGGTGAGGAGGGTTACCCCGGCAATCTTCACGCCGAGGCCACCTACACCTGGGACGGCAAGGACCTGAAACTTGAACTCACCGCCACCACCGACAAGGCCACCGTGGTCAACCTCACCAACCACGCCTACTGGAATCTCGACGGCGACGGCTCAGGCACAGCCCTTCACCAAAAAATGCGTCTTAACGCCTCACGCTACCTCCCCACCAACGACACCCTGATTCCCCTTGGGCAGGCCGACAATGTGCAAGGCACGCCCATGGATTTCACCCAAGCCAAGGAGATAGGTCGCGACATCGAGCAGGATTTCCCCGCTCTGAAATATGGCAAGGGTTACGACAACTGCTGGCTGATCGACAATTGGGGAAAGGACGGCAAATTGCGCTTGGCAGCCGAACTGTGGGCTGCGAAATCGGGTCGTAAACTTGAAGTTTTGACCACCCAACCCGCCGTGCAAGTCTACACCGGCAACTGGCTTGAGGGATGCCCCAAGGGCCACTGCGGACGATCCTACCACGATTATGAGGGTGTGGCCATCGAGTGCCAGGGTGTGCCCGACGCTCCCAACCAGCCGCAATTCCCCTCGCAACTCCTCCGCCCGGGCGACACCTACTCCCAAGAGATCATATTCCGCCTCACCGCCGAATAATCCCAACACCCTCAAAGGAGAATGGCACCCAGGTGAGGGCCGTCCAAGAGCCGGCCCGCCCAGGCTCCGCAAGCCCTCTTTCCTCCTTTCCTCCTTTAAAGATTTAAATCCTTAAACCCTTAAATCCTTAAAGGCAAAAACTGAAAACTGAAAACTGAAAACTGAAAACCAATATGCAACCTACCTTATTTGTATTAGCTGCCGGCATGGGCTCCCGCTACGGAGGCCTAAAGCAGCTCGATCCGCTGGGCCCCAACGGCGAAACCATCATGGACTATTCCATCTATGACGCCATCCAGGCTGGCTTCGGCAAAATCGTCTTCGTGATCCGCCACGACTTTGAGCAAGATTTCCGCGACAAAGTACTCAAGAAATACGAGGGACATGTGCCCGTGGAGGTCGTGTTCCAATCCACCGACGCGCTCCCTGATGGTTACACCTGCCCCGCTGACCGTACAAAACCCTGGGGTACCAACCATGCCGTTTTGATGGGCAAGGACGCCATCAAGGAGCCGTTCGCGGTGATCAACGCCGACGATTTCTACGGCCGCGACGCATTCCGCGTGATCGCCGAGGACCTTAAGCGTCCCCACGACCGCAAGGGTGACTACTGCATGGTGGGATTCCGCGTGGGCAACACCATGACCGAGAACGGCTCCGTGGCCCGCGGCGTGTGCGAGACCAGCGACGGCCAACTCACCAAGGTGGTTGAGCGCACCGCCATCTCCTACGACCCCGAGCACCGCATCGTCTTCACCGACGAGCACGGCGTGGAGCAAGTGCTTGACCCCATGACCCCTGTGTCGATGAACCTCTGGGGCTTCACCCCCGACTACTTCGACTTCTCGGAGCGTGAGTTTGTGAAATTCCTCGACAAGGACTTGAACACCCCCAAGGCTGAGTTCTTCATCCCCCTGTGCATCGACACGCTGATCAACTCGGGCGAGGCCACCGTGAAAGTCCTCGACACCGATTCCCGCTGGTTTGGCGTCACCTATGCGGCCGACCGTCCCGGCGTCGTCGAGAAATTCGCCGAGCTTCATAAATCGGGCCTCTACCCTACCCCGCTTTTCAAGTAACGCCTACCTTACAACACGATAAGCCCTCCTGTTCACTATAAGCAGGGGGGCTTTTTCCTAAATCGATTGCGCGATTGCACGACAGGCTACCGCTGCTTGCTTTTGCGGAGGAGGGCTTCGAGATAGTAATAATCGGCGTAGTTGAGAGGGACGTCGATCTCCGAGCCGGCGGGCAAGAACCCCGTAGAGTGGTCAAGGACGAATCCATGGCCATTTTTGCAACGGTATTCACGGTAAAGCGTATCCAGGATGTTATCGGCCCATTGGCTGTATATCTCGCTTTGAGGGACGAATCCGGCCAGCTCGTAAAGGGCGGAAGCGACGATGGCAGCGGCTGATGCGTCTCGAGGAGTGATACCTTCCCTGCCGTGACCCGCAGGGCACCCAACCGCCAAGGAATCATTAGCGTCGGCGGCCATGTCCCAGTAGAAGATGCCGTCGGAGGGGATGTTGGGGAGGGAGCGGAGGTATTCGGCCACTTTGACTGCGTGGTCGAGGAAACGCTGGTCGCCCGTGTACCGATAGCACATGGTATAGCCATAGACAGCCCAAGCCTGGCCTCGTGACCACACCGACTCATCATGGGCACCCTGGAATGTGCCACGCCAGCGCACCTCTCCTGTCGCCTCGTCATAGTCAACCACATGGTAGCATGAGGCGTCGTCACGGAAGTGATTGTCAAGGGTGGTAAGGGCGTGGGTAACAGCTATGTTATGAAATGTGCTGTCCCCAGTGATGCGGGTTGCCTCAAAGAGCATTTCGAGATTCATCATGTTGTCGATGATCACGGGATAGCTCCAGCGGTCGCGATTGAAGTCCCAGGAGCGTATGCATCCCACATTGGGGTTGTAACGAGTAGCGAGTGAACGAGAAGCCTCTACCACCACATCACGATAAAGAGTATCGGCGGTAAGTGAATAGCCGCGTCCAAAGCTGTCGCCCACCATAAATCCAAGGTCGTGACTATCGGTCTTGGACTTTATCTCCTCGACTGGCGTGGACCACTTGCGAGCGAGACTGAGCCAATAGGGTGATCGGGTGTACTCGTAGAGATGCCAAAGGCTTCCAGGGAAGAACCCCGAGCACCAATCGTGGGCATTAACCAGCTTGATTGTGCCATCATCGTTGACCGATCGGGGAAATCCTTCGCCTTGCGATTCAGCGTTTTTTGCCAAACATGAAAGCTGGTAGCCGGCGTGGGCGAAGGCAGCCTCAACCGGGTCAAGAAGCGACAGATAGCGCTCTTGGCCCGTGAGCCAAGCGAGTCGCCCTATTTGTTTAATCAACTCGTGTTGAGCCTTGTCCCAACCGCTAATCTGCTGATATGGCCAACTCTCGGGATGCCCCAAGTAGGGAATAAGGAAATCGGCTGCAGCCTCAATGAGTGTCATGTCAAGAGCCTCACCTAAATCGCGAGCCAACTCGGCCATGTCGATCATATGGGCGAGATTGTACACCGAGTAGTGGAACGAGAGAGTGCGGGCCAATTCGTGAGGCTGCGAACCATCGCTAAGCACCTGTGGGACAAGCCGCTGGGGGACAAATTGTCGAATTACATTATGAGCCGTAACGGTATCGCCCACAAAAGCCGCCATAGTGGCCAACTCCACATCGTAAACAATTGAGTGATTGTTGGTTACCTTGGATTCCTCTTTCCCTTGCTCGCTTTCCACCAGCCAGTTCTTGAATTGCGTGAACCAATCTATCAAGCCATCCTTTACGGTGGCAAAGGCTTTAGAATCAGCGATTTGTTCAGCGGCATTGATGACATCAACAAAGGAGTAGCCGTCGAGCACGCCGTAGCAGCGTCCTCGGTCGCGGTTCTCCCCCGGTACCACTTGGGCATATTCCAGCGAGGGATTCATGCGGGTGGAGGGATCCACAAACCAAGTATCAAGCTGATCGACGGCCTTTTGGGCATACCGCTCGTCACGGGTCAAGGCCCAAGCCAGCGCCAAGGTTGCGACGCGATTGGCCATAGTGGACAGGACGGGGCGGTCAAGGGTGTAAATCTCGGGATTGGTCACTCCGTCGCGGTGGATATAAGGGAGGCCATTGGGCCGTGTGGAATCGGGCCAACAGTAGCGGGCTTGACTCAGGTAGTCGTGCTTGTCGCCGCTGACGGCTGTCCTGGACTTCAGCATCACGCTTACCGGCTTCAACGCCAATAGACTATCAGCTTGAGACACAACGCATTGCCCAGCAATCGGATAGGCTATCATCGCAAACGCTGATACTATAATTGAGACCGCAAATAAAAAACTTCTGGTTAACATGCTTGAATGATTGGTTATTAGCGACAAAGTTACGAAAATTTTGTAAATTTGCGGTATGATCAAGCAAGTTTACAACTCCCTGGCCGAGAACGGCCATTTGTACGATACTGAGCTTTGGCGCCAGATGGTGAGCGGCGAACGCTACGACGCCCCCAATTCCATTCTCATCGAAGGCCTCAATCGCGTCAAGGAAGCTCAAAGGGCCTACAACGACCTGCAACCCACCGACTACGAGACTCTTGACCGTCAACTGAGAGCTATGATCGGCAGCGTGGGTAACGGAGTGAAAGTGCTACAGCCATTCCGCTTCGACTGGGGCAAAAACATCATCCTGGGCGACCGTGTGTTCGTCAATTTCAACCTCACCATCCTCGATGAAGCGCCGGTCACCATAGGCCACGACACCTTTATCGGGCCCAATGTGAGCATCTACACCGCATGCCATCCACTGGAGTATCAAGAGCGCAACACAGGCGTTGAGTGGAGCGAGCCCGTCACCATCGGCCCCAATTGCTGGCTTGGTGGGTCGGTAACAATACTCCCTGGGGTAACCATTGGCGAGGGCTGCGTGGTGGGTGCCGGCAGTGTGGTCACTCGCGACCTTCCACCCCACCATCTATGCGTGGGCAACCCGTGCCGGCCCATCCGGCCCATACAGTAGCGGTGAGTAGGTTAATAGGTTAATAGGTCAATAGGTAATATCAAAGCATCACTTTATCCTTTGGCCTAAATTGGTAGATATCAATATCTTACCATTGGACAACAAAGGATAAAGTGATACAGTGGGGATCACGATTAGTTGGCGAGATCGACGGCGTAGTAGGCTTTGCGACCTGTGGGATAGAGGCCGACGATGAACATAGCTTTGTCGGTGGCGTTGGACTTCATAATAGCCTTGTAGACTTTCTCCACGTCGTCTTGTGAGTTGACGCGCACGTCGTTGATGGTCAAGATGATGAAGCCGTCCTTGATTCCAGCGTCCTTAAACTTTCCGTCCTTCAAACCGGATACTTGCACCCCGGTGGTGAGCTGGAGTTGCTCCTTGGTCTCGTCGGAGAGGGATTTGAATGCGCAGCCGAGGGCAGTGAAGTCGTCGGGGCGGGTGATGGAGGTGGTTCCCGAGGAGTTGCGCAGGGTTACCTTGGTTGAGTACTCCTTGTTGTCGCGGATATAGTTGACGGTGATTGTGTCGCCGGGGCGTTTTTTGGCTACAGCCTCTTGGAGGTTGGCGGTGTTGCGCATCGGTACGTCATCGATAGCGATGATCACGTCGCCTTTCTTCAGGCCAGCTTCCATGGCAGCGGAGCGGTCCTCCACGCTACCGATATACAGGCCGTAGTTGGTAGCGGTGATACCCTCTTCCTTGGCCAGTTTCTGGGTAAGTTCGCCGAAGGAGATGCCCATCACGGCGCGCTGCACGGTGCCGTATTCCTTTAGGTCGGCCACCACTTTCTTGACGATTGACGTGGGGATAGCGAAGGAGTAGCCAGCGTAGTTGCCCGTCTGAGAGTAGATGGCGGTGTTTATGCCGATTAGTTCGCCGTTGAGGGTAACGAGCGCACCACCCGAGTTTCCGGGATTTACAGCCGCGTCGGTTTGGATGAACGATTCGATACCGTGGGAGGCGCTACCGGTAAGGGATGATATCGATCGCCCCTTGGCGCTAACGATACCGGCGGTGACGGTGGATGTGAAACCGAAGGGATTTCCCACGGCGAGGACCCATTCGCCCACTTTGACATCCTCGCTGTCGCCCATAGGGATTACGTGGAGGTCGTCGGCGTCAATCTTGATCAGGGCAACGTCGGTAGTGGGGTCGGCACCCACGACGGTGGCGTTGAAGGTGCGGTTGTCGTTGAGAGTGACTTCCAGTTCCTCGGCCCCGTCAATCACGTGGTTGTTGGTGACGATATAACCGTCGGACGAGAGGATCACACCCGAGCCGAGTCCCGTCTGGCGTTGCTGGGGTTTCTCCTGCTGTCGGGGAGTGGGCTGGCGGCGTTGCTGGGGCCCGAAGAAAAAGTCGAAGAATGGATCGGAAAACGGGTCGGTGTAGTATCCTTGCTGTTGACTGGAACGGGTGGTGACGTAACTCTTGATCGAAACGACACCGTTGACAGTCGATTCGGCCGCCTTTGTGAAATCGGTGGGGACGCCCGAAGCGCAAGCGGTCACTACAAACGAGAGCCCTATAGCTAATGTGGCGAAACGTGATACTTGATTCATAGCCTATAATGTTAAAATGTTAAATCGCTAAATGTTAATTTTTAACTTTCCAGCGCAAAAATAATTGATAATTTCATACGCGGGTCATATTTAAACTACTTTAATACGGAGGTCTTGAAATGTAAACCTATTTTGCATTAAAATTAGCAAAAAACGCTTTAGAATCCTCACCGATATTGCAATTTCGCCCGCCATGCGCTATCTTTGCCATCGATTAACCGATTAACGTATTAACCTATTAACAATACACATTGCAACGCCATCTATTTCCCCTGTTGATCACTCTGCTGGTGTCGCTGATACTGGCATCTTGCCACACGTCGAAGCGCAGCGTGGAGCCCTATGCCGACTATACGCCTGAGGCCACTACAGCCAAGGGCACGATCACGGGCGCACAACAGGCGGCTCTGGTCAAGGAGGCCAAGCGATGGCTGGGCACAAAATACCGCTACGGAGGCCACTCGCGCAAGGACGGCACCGATTGCTCGGGAATGGTGATGGAGATCTACAACCAGGTGTGCAACGTGAAATTGCCGCGGTCCAGCCGTGAGCAGCAGGCCTACTGCAAGGGTATCAATCGCAAGGACTTGAAAGTGGGCGACCTGGTATTCTTTTGCACATCGAAGGACGCCAAGAAGGTGTCGCATGTGGGTATCTACATCGGCAACGGCAAAATCATTCACTCGTCGGCTTCCAAAGGCGTTGTGGAAAGCTCCATCGACGAGCCTTACTATATCAGGACCTACCACTCCTCAGGCCGCGTGCCCACTAAATAAGCCACTATGAATCCTATAGCCTTATTGGCACGGCGTGGGAGGCGAGGTAGCGTTTGAGGGTAGGGATGGGGATCTCTCCGAAGTGGAAGATGGATGCCGCAAGGGCCGCGTCGGCTTTACCTTGGGCGAACACATCGAGGAAGTGCTCTTTTGTGCCGGCCCCGCCCGAGGCAATTATGGGGATGTTGAGGGCATCGTGGAGGGCACGCAGCGGCTCGTTGGCGAATCCCTGCTTCACTCCATCGTGGTCCATTGAGGTGAACAGTATCTCCCCCGCTCCACGCTCTTGGGCTTCCTTTGCCCACTCCACAAGGTGACGATCGGTGGGGATACGGCCACCGTTGAGATGGCATATCCATTGGCCGTCGACGTTGCGGGCGTCAATTGCAACGACACATACTTGGTTGCCAAACCTCGCGGCAATCTCGTCAATCAACTGTGGGCGCTTTAACGCGGCTGAGTTGATCGACACCTTGTCGGCCCCGGCGTTCAATAGCTTCTCCACATCCTCAACGGCATTGATTCCACCACCCACGGTGAACGGTATGCTCACTCGCTCGGCCACTCGCCTTACAAGGTCGACAAATGTCTTGCGGCCCTCATGGGAGGCGGTGATGTCGAGGTACACCAATTCGTCGGCGCCCTCTTGAGAGTAGCGTTCACCCAATTCCACGGGGTCGCCTGCTTGGCGCAAATTAACGAAATTAACGCCTTTTACTGTTTGGCCATCCTTCACGTCGAGGCAGGGGATGATACGTTTGCTCAGCATTGGAGATTATGTGTTTCTAATTGTTTCATCGTGATACGGCCTTCGTAAATGGCCTTTCCGGCAATCACTTGTGGCACGCCAATAGCGTCGAGAGCCTCCACGTGGGCCATCGAGCCTACTCCACCGCTGGCTATAAGATGCACATCGGGTACTTCAGCCAAAATGCGCTTGTAGAGGTCGAGGGAAGGGCCCTCGAGAGTGCCGTCGACCGAAATGTCGGTGGAGATCACTTGTCGCAAGCCTTTTTCCATCCAGCGTGAGATAAAGGGGACGATTTCCTGGGTGGATTCCTCAAGCCATCCTTGTGTGGCGATACGGCCGTCACGGGCATCAGCTCCCAGGATCACCACTTGGGGGCCGTATATGGCGAGCCAATCCTCAACAATCTGGGGCGACTTAACGGCAATGCTTCCAGCCGTGACCATGCGGGCACCCGACCCGAGGGCTATGTGCAGGTCTTCATCGGTCTTAACGCCTCCGCCAAAGTCGATAACGAGGGGTGTCGCCGAGGCTATGCGCTCGATTACCTTATGGTTGACCACGTGGGCTGCTTTGGCCCCGTCAAGGTCCACCAAATGAAGGCGTCGGCAACCAGCGTCGACGAGTCTTTTGGCCATCTCCACAGGGTCGCCGTAGGTGGTGGCTCGGCCGTAGTCGCCCTGGCAAAGGCGCACGCACTTGCCGTCAATTATGTCGATTGCAGGGATTATCTCTATCATGGGAAAGCATTTTGCATATACAATTTTACTCCTTTTTTAATCCTTTAAAGGAGGAAAGGAATAAAGGATTAAAGGATACCGGTCGTTAACCACTCCCTTAGGATTTGCTCGCCTGTGTCGCCGCTCTTCTCGGGATGGAATTGGGTGGCGTAGAAATTGTCGCGCTGGAGAGCCGCACTAAAGGGGGTGATGTAATCGGTTACCGCCACTGTCTCCTGAATCACGGGCACATAGTAGCTGTGGACATAATACACCCAGCGTCCTTGCAAGCTGGACTGGAGGAACAACCCGGGACGCACCTGATCGAGCGTGTCCCAGCCCATGTGGGGTATCTTCAGCTCATCCGACTGGAATCTTTTGACCTCAGCGTCAAAGATACCCAGGCAGTCGACACCCCCACCCTCTTCGGAGCGTTTGCACATCAACTGCTGCCCGATACAGATACCGAGCACAGGTTGCTTCAAGTCGCGTATCACCTGATCGAGGCCCGTTTTCCGCAGGTATTCCATGGCCGAGGAGGCTTGCCCCACTCCAGGGAAAATCACTTTGTCGGCAGCGGCCAACGCGGCGGGATCGTCGGTGACGATAGCCTCATAGCCCAGCCTACGCAGCGCCGAAAGCACCGAGAAGTTGTTGCCGGCATTATATCTGATAACAGCGATTTGCACTCTTTCCCTCCTTTCTTTTTTATTCCTTTAATCCTTTAATCCTTTAAAGGAGGAAAGGATAAAAGGATTAAAGATTTGACTCGTTTAGTTGAAAACGACGGTCTTGTTGTTGTAGGTGAGGATCTTGCGCTGGATGTGCTTCTCGACGGCGCGTGAAAGCACGATTTTCTCCAGGTCGCGGCCCTTCTTGACAAGGTCGTCGATGGTGTCCTTGTGGGTGATACGTGTGATATCCTGCTCGATGATGGGACCCGCGTCGAGGTCGCTGGTCACATAGTGGCTGGTGGCTCCGATGAGTTTCACTCCACGCTCGTAGGCGGCGTGGTAGGGCTTGGCGCCCACGAAAGCGGGCAGGAACGAGTGGTGGATGTTGATCACACGGTCGGGGTAACGGTTGATGAACTCGGGCGAGAGCACCTGCATATAGCGTGCAAGCACGATGAAATCAATCTGGTGACAGTCGAGGATTTCAAATTCCACCTGCTCCATCTCCTTTTTGTTGTCCTTGTTGAGGGGAACGACCTCAAAGGGGATGTTGAACTGGTCGGCGACGATCTTCAAGTCGGGGTGGTTGGAGATGATCACTGGAATCTCCACGTCCCACTCCTTGGCGATGTATCGAGCCAGGATGTCGTAGAGGCAGTGGCTCATCTTGCTCACGAACAACGCCATGCGCTGTGGCTTACGGGTAAACGATAGCTTAAACGACATGTCGTAGCGATGGGCGTAGAGGGTGTTGAAATAGTCGGCGATTTTGTCGTCGGGGATTCCAAATCCGTCCAAATCCCACTCCACACGCATGTAGAAAACACCGTTTACGCGGTCGACATATTGGTCGAGGTAGACGATGTTACCACCGTTGGCGTTGATGAATTCAGTAATAACCGCGATGATGCCGGGCTTGTCGGGACAATGCATCAGCAGCACCGCGGTGTTGGGGCGTTTCTTCTCCATTATTGGTAGAGGAAAATTAGTATACGATCTTGGCAACGGTGTCGGCCGTGCGGGCGATGTAAATCTGGCCCTTTACGGGGGAGTTGACCCGAATGCCTTGGAGATTGTAATACTCGGTAGTGGAGAGTGATGAGTGGTGATTGGTGAGTGAATTGATTCCGGATGTGCGTTGGCCGGTGAATGTGACGTAGATGGGAATTTGGCCAGCCGAGGGGTCGGAGGGGTCGACGATCCACATCACGTCGATGTTGAACACAGCCTCACCGTCGGCGTTGTCGGTGCCAGTGAGGGTAACGTTGGCCACGATCTCGCCCTCAGCCAGGGTAAGGCCGTCCTTGCTGCCCGAGTAGGTGGTCACGCCATCGGTGGTGCTGGTAGTAACGTCCTCGATGTAGATATCGCCTAATGGCACAGGGCCGTCGCCGAGGTCAAGGGAGAAGTTGGCGAGGGTGAAATCGCACAATCCGGCGCTGGTGGGAGACACTTCGACGGTGTAAACGGTCTCATCGCCTTCGTTGATTGTCGCACCCATCATGTTGATCACGAGGGTGCCCTGGTAGGTAAGGGCGTTAGCCGTGAAAGCGAAGCATGCTATCATGGCCCCGAAGAGCAAAGTGTAAATTTTTTTCATAAATAAATCGTTTTTGTTGAAATTTTTGGCAAAGGTAGTGATAATAATGCAATATTTCGGCCTAAAGTAACGTTTTTTAAGAATATGAAAAGCATCAGTGGCGAGAATAGAGTGTTAGCGTGGGTAATTGTCCTCGCTGGGGCTTTGTTGCCGTTGGTGACGTTGTCAACCAGTTTCTATGAGGATGACGAGGCTTATCAGGCGTGGTGCACGCTGTCGCCGCTGGCGATGTCGCCCATGGCACCGTTGACGTTTTTGGTGGGCCGCTGGTGGCAAGCGATATTCGGCGAGGGGTTGTTGCAGTTGCATTGGCTCGCCTATGTGCTGCGCTTGGGTGTGGCCGGCGTAGGTTGCTGGTGGCTGTGGAGTCGCACGGGGAAAGCCGTTGTGGCGGCATTGTTGTTTGCGGTTGTTTGCGGCTGTGGGGGGCGTGACGTGTATTACGATTGGAACGCGCTTAACGAGCTGCTAATGGCAGTATTGTTGGTTGTAACGCTGCGGTATTGGGAGCGACCCTCATGGGAGGGTGCGGCATGGATGGGCGTGCTGGTAGGGCTGATGACGATGACCCGACTGCCGTCGATTGTGGCCGCGTTGGTGCCCCTGGTGGTCATTCCGGCCAAATCTCGAGTGGGAGCCGACGGATGGAAGGCTCTTGGGATAGCCACGGGTGAGTTTGTGGTGATTGTAATAGGGGTGATCCTCTTGGCTTTCAACGGATTCATCGAGTATCTGGGGAGCTGGGGAGAGCGGGATTTCACCTCGGGACACACCACGCTGGGGTGGATTCTTTGGCTCAACCTGCAGCATTTCTTCCGTTGCACATATATAATGTATATAGCTGGCTTGGGGATCATCGCCTGGGCGTGGGTGGCGATAAAGACGGCACCAACAAGGGTGGTGATGTGGGCCGACGTCGTGGTGGGAGCGGTGTTGTCGTGCTGGCTGGCTCAGCTGCTCAGAGCGCGTTTCCAACTGGTTTACGGGTTGAATTGGGCGTTGTTTACGGGCGTTCTCTTGGTGCTATTCACTCAATATCGGAAGTTGAACAAGACAGCCCGAGCCATGGTATGGATTACGCTGGTATTCACCTTGTTACCGATGGTGGGCAGTAATGTGGTCATCTTCCGCATGTCGGTGGTTGCGCTGTTGCCGTTCTGGGTGTACGCGTTGTTGCCAGTGTGGCGACGCTGGTACACGGCGGCTGTTGTGATGCTGGCCGCGGGGATGTTGGGCGTGAATCTGTGGCTCCCGTTCCACCATTACACCAAGCTGGTTGAGCGCCCTCTGACGGAGGCAACCGCGATGATGGATATCCCTTATTACGAAGGGATTAGGACGTGGCCTGAGTACCGCGACATTTACCACTCCAACTATCAAGCCCTTCGCCGCTACGCCGAGCAACCGGGTGGAGTGATGATCATCGGGCACGACAAATTTGTGTACCAACTCGCATTGCGTGGCGTTAACGCCGAGGAGCCGTGGCCCCACCGCTTTGAATACGAATTTGATGAGAATCTGCCAGGCATCACCCATGAAGTATTGGCCCAACTCCCTCATTACGACCACGTTGCGATTGTAGAATTGCGTCCTTGGCGACAAAAATGGATTGTGGAGAAGATGCGCCCTGTGCTGGAGGAGCAGGGATTCCAACAGGTAGAAGACACTGGTTATAACTGCTTAATATTCAGTAGGAGATGACGGCCTGTGGGAGTGCATACGGATGGGTGAGACCAGCGTTGGCGTTGCTGTTGGTGGCGCTGGGGTGCTGCTTGCCTCTGATCACGCTCAACGCGGGTTTCTACGAGGACGATGAGCTGTATATGGCCATGGTATCGCTTCACCCCGATGGGATGTCGCCGGTGGCGCCGTTGACTTTTCTGTTGGGACGCTGGTGGCAAGCCCTGTTCGGCGAGGGTTTGGCTCAGTTGCACTGGCTGGCCTACGCCTTCCGAGTCGCTGCCTCGATAGTGGCATGCCTATGGCTATGGCGACATAGTAAGCGGCTGATACTCGCGGCGTTGCTTTTCGTGGTGGCTGTCAACGCCTATCCCCGGGGATGTTTTACGACTGGAATGTGGCGAGCGACTTATGGTTGGTGGGGTTGCTGGCTGGGCTGATTGATTATTGGCGCACACCCGTCACATGGCGCATCGTGCTGATGAGTTGTCTATTGACCTTGGCTGGATGGTGCCGGATTCCCTCTTTTGCGGCAGTGGTGATAGTGGTAGCTGTAGTGGCCATGAAATTGGGGTGGAACGCAAGGCTGTGGAAGGCGTTGACTATAGGATTCTGTACCGTTATCCTGCTGAGCTTCTTGGTATTGTGGCTTGCGTTTGGAGATGCGGGCACGTTTGTTGATCATTTCGGGGACAAGTACATCGTCTCGGGTCACAACCGATTGTCGCAGTACCTTCACGTGATGTGGAGTTACTACCTCCCGTTGTGTTATAAAACCTTTGTCATAGGGGTTTTAGCGATCATAGTGGCATGGCTTGCCGGCCAAAACGGAGGAGCGGAGGTGACAGTCAAAAGGCCTTGGGGAGTCGCGCTGCTGGCCATCGCCTGGGGATGCATGCTGGTGAGGGTGGTGAATCCCTACGACTGGGTGTACGGTTACGTATGGGCATGGGTGTTGTTCTGCCTGCTGGCCGTCGTAATCGCCTATTCCAGAAGCGATTCTTGGCACCGAATGGCGGCTGTTACGTCACTATTGTTCATGGTGTTGCCTTTGATAGGAACCAACGTGCCGCTTGCCCGATTCAACGTGGCCACCTACCTGCCGTTCTTGGCTTTAGGCCTCCTGGGGAGATGGCGACAATGGTTCTCGGTGGCGCTGACATTGTTTGGCGGGGGGATGGTGGCCTGGAGCGTGTTTTATCCCTTGAGCAAGGGGTGTAAGGAGCGAGACGCGACCGTGGGTGAAGCCTCCGTCACTTGCTGCTTGCCATATCTTGAGGGAATCGCCCTCACTCCCGATCAGAAAACGGTTTACGACACCAATTACCACGCCCTTAGGGGTTACGCCGAGGATGGTGGAGTGCTTCTCTTGGGACACGAGAAATACCTCTACGGTATGGCTTTGCGCGGGGTAAATACTCCTGAGCCTTGGCCACATCGCTTTGAAAGCGACAATTGGGCCGACGCCAACGACCTGCATGCCGAATTCCACAAGGTGGTGCCTCACTATAAATATGTAGCCATCAGCGAATTGCGCCCCTATCGCATGGTTGATGTTGAAGCCATTTATGAGCCAAGCTTGGAGAAGGAGGGTTTTGAACTGGTGGAGGATACGGGTTATAATTGCAAAATTTATCGTCGAAAATGAGTAAACGCCTGCAGTGGATATTAGCCTTGATAATCGTTGTGGCGGGAGCTTGTATTCCGTTGCTAATCATCGATATAGGCTTTGACAACGACGATGAGTTTTACCAAGCTTATTGCGCGATGGAGCCTGAAGCGATGTCGCCCGTGGCCCCGCTGACGTTTCTGCTGGGTGGATGGTGGCAGGAGTTGGTGGGATGGGGGGTGTTGTCGTTGCGATGGTTGGCATGGATTTTCCGAATCGCAACAGCCTTTTTGGCTGCCGGTTGGTATTTTAATCGCACCCGCAAGCCAGTCGTTGCCGCGTGCCTTTTCGCGTTGATCGCCTGCGAGGCCAACTATGGCAGCGAGCTCTTCTGGGACTGGAATTATCCCAACCAGTTGCTGATGGTGTTGCTGATGATTCAGGTAATAATGATGTACGACACACGCTTGGAGTACTACAGCTTTGGTGTTGGCTTCACGTTCTCGCTGATGACGATGTCGCGTCTGCCGTCGGTGGTGTTCATCCTGCCTTTGATATGGATGTTATGGAAGTCGTACGGTTACGACTGGTGGAAGGGCCTTGTATTAGGTTTCGTGGGATTCGCATTGGCCTGGGTGGCCGTGACCTTGGCCGCCTTCGGCAGCTTTGAGGAATATTTCGCGCGCTGGGGCGAGCGTTACTTTACCTCGGGTCATCAGAACTTTGGCCAGATTTGCGACAACATTCTCTTTACGGTCCTCCCCAAGTCGGCCCCCACGATGCTGGTGGCCATTGGATGCGTTTTGTGGGCTTGGGTTGCGTCAAGGCTCACGCCCTCACGACGAATCTTTTGGGTAGTAGTCGCCGCTGGCACTGTTATCGCGGCCTGGGCTTTCCAGCGGGCTATGCTTCATTACTCGTGGATATACGGCTGGATGTGGGTGTGGTTGGCGGTAGAGGTATTGGTTTTTTTGCGGTATTACAAGCGATTAAGACATGAAGGGCGAGTTGTGGGCCTGCTCGCCATATTCTTCACACTGCTGCCGATGCTGGGTAGCAATATACCGATGCGCAGGTGGTCGCTGGTGGTGATGGTGCCGTTCTGGCTGTGGGCGTGCCGCGATGTGTGTCGCCCGTGGTGCAAGGGGTTCATGGTGATGATCGGCATTGCCGTTGTGCTATGCACAGCCATGCTACCGTATCGACAAATCACCAAGTGCTTTGTCCTAAGGGCGCAGGACGTCGACGAGGAATTCCCAACATATTATCTCCGTGGGGTAAGAGGATGGAGCGATGTGGTGAATAACGTGGACACCAATTTCTCCACCCTCGCCCGCTATAGCCGAAAACATGGTGGCATACTCATCTTGGGACACGACAAATTCCTCTACCAAACGCTCTTGCACGGGCTGAACACTCCCGACCCGTGGCCTCACCAGTTTGAGTATTACGTTGAGAGTGAGCAAGATGATATACGGCGCCGCATCAGCGAGGTGTTGCCCCAATACGATTACGTGGCCTTGGTGGAAATGTGGGGCGTATTCGAGGGCGAGCGCAAAGCTTATGAGCCTGAAATTCTTGCCGCCGGATTCCATATAGCCGAGGAAACGCCTTATCAATGTGTAATTTACGCTCGTCAGAACCCCCAAAACCGATATCGATGGAACTACCCCAATGGCTTAAATATACGATAACGATCTTGCTGGTACTCATCGGATTATGGCTACCTACGTTGACGTTGAACGTGGCCTTTTACCAGGACGATGAGTGCTACCAAGCCCTGTGCACGCTACAGGAGGACGCCATGTCGCCAATCGCCCCGCTGACGTTCATGATAGGGCGCTGGTGGCAAGCGTTGTGCGGCGAAGGCCTGGTGCAATTGCATTGGCTGGCTTACTGGATTCGCATTGCCGGTGCCGTCGTTGTGAGCCTATGGTTTTGGCGCAGGACGGGACGCTCGGTGTTGGCCTCCCTGGTGTTTGTGGTCATGACCAGTGCACCTGTGCGACAGCCCTTCTACGACTGGAATGTGACCAGTGAATTCTTTCTCTTCTGCTTGATAATAGGGATGATAGAGTACTGGAGACAACCTCGGCTGTGGCTGGCCGTGGCGATGTCGGGATTGGTGGCGTTGGCGGGAATGTTCCGTGCGCCATCACTAATATCGGGAGTGGTGTTGATAGTGGTGGTAGGCATCAGGCTCAAATGGAACCGACAGTTTTGGGTAGCCCTTGGATGGGGCACACTGGTCCTGATGCTCATTTGGGTGGGCGTGATATGGTTGTGTTTCGGTAGCTTTGAGGATTACTTGGGATGCTTTGCTGAGCGTTACATAGTGTCGTCGCACAATAGGTGGTATCACTTTCTCGGGCCTATATGGCGTGCTTATTTACCCCATAACTGGCCGTCGTTGTTGCTAGGAATCGGGGTGATAGCTTGGATGTGGGTTTCGGCTAAGGTTGCCCCTACCCGATGGGCGTTGTGGATAGATTTCGCCTTGGGTATAGGCGCTTCATCCTGGCTGTTGCAACGTATGGTGGGCAACGGGGATTGGCTGTGGGGATATACCTGGGCGATGTACGGCTTCTACATTTTCGCCTATTGTCACGTGAAGAGATATCTCAGTGGCGACCTCCGTGTAGCCGGGGTATTGGCACTGGTTTTCATGGTGTTGCCAATGTTGGGTACCAACGTCCCTTTGGCCCGTTTCGCGGTGGTGCCTTTCTTTGCGATGTGGCTATACGCGGTGCTACCCCAGTGGCGCACATGGTGGACGGGCACTGTGCTGGCCATGATGGTAACCTTGATAAGCTATACCGCGGTGTTCTCCTTCCGACGGTTTCACAAGGAGTTTGACCTACCCACCGGCGAATGCACCGTAGGGATGCGTCTTCCTTATTTTGAGGGTATCACAATGTTCCCGCAGTACAAGGAGATATTTACACAAGGATATCTTACCCTGCTTCCTTACGCCCAACAACCCGGTGGCGTGATGATACTGGGACACACTAAATACGTCTACCAATTGGCACTGCGTGACGTTAACGCGCCCGACCCGTGGCCACATCGTGTTGAGTACCACCAGCGAGATGATTCGGCGACCATCGTCAAGGAGTTCCGAGAGGTAGCTCCTCGCTACAACACTGTTGCTATCGCCAATCTCTTTCCTTGGGATCAAGACAAGACCCGAGGGATGCTTATCAAGGAAATCCATGCCCAGGGCTACGTGTTGAAAGAAGACAATGGCTATAACTGCACAATCTATTGCCGCCCATGAGTAGCCGTTTACAATATACGATCGCCTTGGGAATCATCGCTTTGGGAGCGTTGCTGCCGTTGATCACGCTCGATGTGAGCCTGTATGAGAGCGATGAGCCGTATCAGGCTTATTGTACGCTGGCTCCCGAGGCTATGTCGCCGATCGCGCCGCTGACGTTCGCTATGGGTCGCTGGTGGCAAACTGTATTCGGCGAGGGGTTGCTCCAGCTGCGATGGCTGGCTTATGTGATAAGATTGGCCACGGCTTTAGTGGGGGCGATTTGGCTGGGTAGGACTACTCGAAGGCCAATAGCGGCGTCGGTAGCTTTCTTTGCCGCAATGGCTTGCGTGTCAACCGATTTGATGTACGACTGGAACTCCACGAGCCTGCTTTGGCTTGTGGCTTTGGCGATAACCTTGGTGGAATATTGGAATCGGCCCAGTTGGGAAAAGGTGGTGGCGATAGGCGTGCTTTCCGCTCTCGCCACGCTCTCGCGATTGCCATCAGGGGTGGCGATTTTGGTGGCTGCGGGGGTGATTATAGCGAAAGGATTCTCGAATACACGAATGCGCGAACGCACGAGTGAACGACAGATCGAGGGGACGGATACGCGACTTGGGCAACGGGTTATCCCAGGGAGGTGGCCCGAGCCGACGTTGCCCTTGGGGGTGGGCGTGGCGGCGTTCCTGCTGGCATATTTCGGGGGCGCTTGGCTGTGTTTCGGCTCGATTGACGAGTATTTCGGTCGCTGGGGGGAGCGCTATTTTGTCACTGGACATGACGGCATCCTGGCGACCGTGTGGCACGACTTGCCTCGCTACCTCGCGGGCGGTTGCGCTACGTTCTTGCTCGGCGTGGGATGCTCGCTGTGGGCGTGGCTGGCTTGGAAGAGCCGTGTCAACCGATGGTCGCTATGGGTGGATTACCTGATAGGCGCGGTGGTGAGTTGCTGGGCGATGCAACGATTGGTGAGCCACGGCGGCTGGGTGACGGGGTTGACATTGGCCTGGTATATGCTGTGTGTGGCCGGAGTAGTAGCCAATTGGAAGGGGATGAGCCAATTACGGCGAGTGGCGGGAGTGTTGGCGTTGCTGTTTATGATCGTGCAGATGGCTGGCAGCAATGTGCCCTGGGAGCGTTTCTCGGTGGCTTCTTGCTTGTGCTTGTGGATTTTCGCTGTACTGGGGAAAGATGGACCTTGGAGATGGCTCTCCGGGGCAACGTTGGCGATGATCGCCGCCATGGTGGGATTCAACGCCATGTACCCCTTCCGAATAGAGTGTAAATGGCTTGATTTCACGGTCAACGGGGCTAACGCCACGCTGGAAATCCCTTATTTTGAGGGAATCAAGGTGAATCAGGAGTACAAAACCAAACTGGAGACCAACTACCAGGCTATCCTCCCCTATGCCCAGTCGCCCAAGGGTATCCTTATCCTGGGTCACGACAAATTTGTCGACAATCTGTCGCTCCGCGGGATCAATAGCCGTGACGAATGGCCCCACCGATTTGAATTCAACGATCAGCGACAGGCCCGGCAATTGGAGCGCGAACTCGACTCCACCCTGCCACGCTACGACCACGTGGCGATAGGCCAGGCACGCCCTTGGCACTTCGACGAGGTGGTGGCCATCTATGAGCCGATGCTGCTCGCCCGCGGCTTCCACCCGGTGCTCGACACGGGACAGTGCTGCCGTATCTACAGCCGCAAAACTGTCCACTTTCAACCTTAAACCATCCCAAAGGAGGGGCGTTAAAAAATTTTACTGAAATTTTTGGCCATGTAAAGGGAAAAACCGTAACTTTGCTTTTGGTTAACTTAAAATCTACCTATACATGGATATTAACAGTATCATGAACGGCCTCGAGGCCAAGCACCCCGGGGAGAAAGAGTACCTGCAGGCAGTGCGCGAGGTGCTGATGTCGGTTGCCGACGTTTACAATCAACATCCTGAATTTGAGCGCAACAAGATCGTTGAACGCATGGTGGAGCCCGACCGTATCGTCACGTTCCGCGTCACTTGGCTCGACGACCGCGGCGAGGTGCAGAACAACATCGGTTACCGCGTGCAATTCAACAACGCCATCGGCCCCTACAAGGGCGGCATCCGTTTCCACGCTTCGGTCAATCTCTCCATTCTGAAATTTTTGGGATTCGAGCAAACATTCAAAAACGCCCTCACCACGCTTCCCATGGGCGGTGCCAAGGGTGGTAGCGACTTCTCGCCCCGCGGCAAGAGCGACCGCGAGATTATGCGCTTCTGCCAGGCGTTCATGCTGGGATTGTGGAAGAACCTGGGTCCCGACCGTGACGTTCCCGCAGGCGACATCGGCGTGGGCGGCCGCGAGGTAGGCTACATGTACGGCATGTACAAGCGACTGGTCAATGAGCACGACGGCACGTTCACCGGCAAGGGCTTGGATTTCGGCGGCTCGCGTATACGTCCCGAGGCAACTGGCTACGGTGCCCTCTACTTCGTGCAAGCTATGCTCAAGCGCATGAACGAGTCGATCGTGGGCAAAACCGTGGCTATCTCGGGCTTCGGCAACGTGGCTTGGGGAGCCGCCCTGAAGGCTACCGAATTGGGGGCCAAGGTGGTGACGATATCGGGTCCCGACGGCTATATTTACGACCCCGAGGGGATCAAGGGTGAGAAGATCGACTATATGCTCGAGCTGCGCGCGACAGGCGAGGACATCGTCGCTCCCTACGCCGAGAAATACCCCGAAGCCACGTTCTACCCCGGCAAGCGTCCTTGGGAACAGAAGGTGGACATCGCCCTGCCCTGCGCTACCCAAAACGAGGTTGACGGCGACGACGCCAAGCATCTGGTCGACAACAAGGTGTTGCTTGTGGCCGAGGTCTCCAACATGGGTTGCACCCCTGAGGCTATCGACACGTTCATCAACAACCGCGTGGTATACGCTCCCGGCAAGGCTGTCAACGCTGGTGGCGTGGCTACCTCAGGTCTGGAGATGAGCCAGAACGCCATGCACCTCCAATGGAGTGCCGAGGAGGTTGACGAGAAGCTTCACTGGATCATGCGCTCGATTCATGAGCAGTGTGAGAAATACGGCATGGAGCCCGACGGCTACCTCAACTACATGAAGGGAGCCAACATCGCCGGCTTCATGAAAGTGGCCCACGCGATGATGGGACAAGGAGTTGTTTAAAGACTAAATCCCTTATTCCTTTATTCCTTTATTCCTTTCATCCTTTAAACAATACTTCGGTAAATTTTTAAAGTTCACGAGGCATAA
>JAJBVP010000283.1 GCA_020859755.1 Bacteroidales bacterium
GTCCCCAAAGACCACCCCAGTTCGACATATTCCAATTTTTGTCATGTAGTTAACCCTAAGGTAAAGAAAACAACTATGAGAAGAGGTATGATTCCTAAGAGCTTTATGGCCGCGCTGGCGCTGGCCTTGGCGTCGGCCGGAGCGAGCCCTCTCCATGGGATGGGGCTCCCGCAAGTGGATATTGACCACTTGCTCGCCGCAGCGCGCATTTCCAACGACTCCATATATTTCACCCGCGAAGTGCCCGGCGCGCTGATGTTCCAGGGCGAATTTCCCATGCCGCTACCCTCGCCTCTCGACTCGCTCGAGATGCAGGAGAGCCAGCTGGAGATGCCGCTGCCGCAAGCGCCCACGGCCACCGAGACCATTGAATCGATGGAGATGGTGGAGGCCGGTGGCGAAATCCAGCTCCCACCCGTGTCGCTCACCCCGCTGATGCAGGAAAAAGAGCTCGCCCGCATGCGCGAGTCGCTACTCCCCGGCAGTTACCGACCCAACATCTACGACTACCCCTACTCCCGCACATTCCGCTGCGAGAACTGGCACCGGTTGTGGCAGAACACCGCCGTGCTGTTCGGTGGCGGCTTCGTCGCCCTGGGCGTGCTTGAATTGCTCCCCGACGACGCCACGGCCTGGAACAAAGCCGAAATACACAAAAAGCCGCTCTTCCAGCGCTGGTGGACCAACGTCAAGAAAGGACCCGTCTGGGACCACGACAACCCCATTTTCAACTACGTGCTTCATCCCTACGGCGGCGCTGCATACTATATGAGCGCACGATCGCAAGGCTTCAACCTGCTGGGATCTTTCCTCTACTCCGCCGCCATCTCCACCTGCTTCTGGGAATACGGCATCGAGGCCTTCATGGAGATCCCCTCGATACAGGACCTCTTCGTGACGCCCGTTGTGGGCTCAATCGTCGGTGAGTGCTTCTACCGCGTCAAGCGCCATATCGTTGAGAACGACTACACCCTGTGGGGCTCCTACTTCCTGGGCCGCGCGGTGTGCTTCATCGTCGATCCCGTCAACGAGGTGGCCGACCTGTTCCGCGGCAATCCCAACATGCACTGGTCGCGGCGCCATAACCCGCGTCCCGGCGACCCCGAGCTTACCGTCATGCCCATGCTCGGCCCCGTAAACGGCGGTCCCGAACAGCTCTGGGGCCTGTCGCTGAGCTACAACTTCTAATGGATTTTGGCGTGTGGGGGATTTTTGTTAACTTCGCGTTTTGTTAGAAACAGTCAACTATAACGATATGAGCAAGCAGCAAGAGCCCCAGCAGGAGGCCATCCAGCAGGAAACAGCCCAGCAACAGGGAAAGCAGCCCCGTCAGCTTAGTGAGCAGGAGATTGTACGCCGTGCTTCGATGGAGCGTATGCGCCAGATGGGTATCGACCCTTATCCCGCAGCCGAATTCCCCGTCACCGGTTACACCGACGAGATTAAGGCCAATTTCAGCGACGACGAGCTTGAGCCCCGACAGGTCTCGGTGGCCGGCCGACTGATGTCGCGCCGCGTAATGGGAAAGGCATCCTTCATGGAGCTTCAGGACTCCAAGGGACGAATCCAGGTGTACGTCAACCGCGACGAGCTCTGCCCCGACGACAACAAGGACATGTACAACGTCGTGTTCAAGAAGCTGCTCGATATCGGCGACTTCGTGGGCATCGAGGGTTTTGTGTTCCGCACCCAGACGGGCGAAATCTCGGTCCACGCCAAGCGGTTGACCGTCCTGAGCAAGTCGCTTCGCCCCCTACCCATCGTGAAATTCAAGGACGGAGTGGCCTACGACGCATTTGACGACCCCGAGATGCGCTACCGCCGCCGCTACGTCGACCTCGTGGTCAACGACGGCGTAAAGGATATCTTCATCAAGCGCACCAAGGTGTACAACTCAATGCGCGAGTACTTCAACTCCCACGGCTACATGGAGGTGGAGACCCCCATCCTCCAGTCGATTCCCGGTGGAGCCGCGGCTCGCCCCTTCGTCACCCATCACAACGCCCTTGACATCCCCCTGTACCTGCGTATCGCCGACGAGCTTTACCTCAAGCGCCTGATCGTGGGCGGATTCGAGGGAGTGTACGAGTTCTCCAAGAATTTCCGCAACGAGGGCATGGACCGCAACCACAACCCCGAGTTCACCTGCATGGAGATCTACGTATCCTACAAGGACTACAACTGGATGATGGACTTCACCGAGAAGCTCCTCGAAAAGATATGCCTTGACGTCAACGGCACCACCGAGGTGAAGGTGGGCGACAACGTCATCTCCTTCAAGGCCCCATTCAAGCGGGTAACCATGCGCGACGCCATCCTCGAGCACACTGGCTACGACATCGACGGCAAGAGCGAGGACGAGCTCCGCGAGGCCGCCCAGAAGATGGGCGTCGAGGTCGACAAGACCATGGGCAAGGGCAAGCTCATCGACGAGATCTTCGGCGAGAAATGCGAGGGCCGCTACATCCAGCCCACATTCATCACCGATTACCCCATCGAGATGTCGCCCCTCACCAAGCGTCACCGCAACAACCCCGAATTGACCGAGCGATTCGAGCTCATGGTCAACGGCAAAGAGCTCGCCAACGCCTACTCCGAGCTCAACGACCCGATCGACCAATACGAGCGATTCGTCGAGCAGATGCGTCTCAGCGAAAAGGGCGACGACGAGGCTATGATCATCGATGCCGACTTCATCCGTGCCCTCGAGTACGGAATGCCCCCAACGTCCGGCATGGGTATCGGCATGGACCGCCTGGTAATGCTCATGACGGGCCAAACCACCATCCAGGAAGTGCTGTTCTTCCCCCAGATGCGCCCCGAGAAGAAGTAATCGCTTCGTCAAACAATCTTTTAAAACCATGGAATTCCCCGGAAAGATCGCCATCATGGGCGGAGGCAGCTGGGCCACCGCCTTAGCTAAGCTTCTGCTTCAGAATTGCGACAACATCATATGGTACATGCGCCGCGAGGACCGTATCGACGACTTCAAGCGCTTGGGGCACAATCCCGTGTACTTGACCGACGTGGAATTTGACATCTCACGTATCAATTTCACCGCCGATATCAACCAAGCTTGCACCGAGGCCGACACCCTCGTCCTGGTAATGCCGTCGCCCTACTTCAAGGAGCACCTGGCCAAGCTCAACGTCGACATCTCCCAGAAGAGCGTCGTCTCGGCCGTAAAAGGCATCGTGCCCGACGACAACATGCTTATCTCCGACTATATGATCGAGCGTTTCGGCGTCGCCCGCGACAAGATGCTCGTCATCTCCGGTCCATGCCACGCCGAGGAGGTAGCCCTCGACCGCCCAAGCTACCTCACGATCGGTTGCCCCGACATCGCCCGCGCGGCCGATTTTGCCCGATGCATCGCCGGAAAGCACACGCGCACGATCACTTCCTCCGATGTCGACGGTATCGAATACGCCGCCGTGCTCAAAAACGTCTACGCCATCGCCGCCGGAGTGGTCCATGGAATGAAAAAAGGCGACAACTTCCTGGCAATGCTCGTCTCCAACGCTATCCGCGAGATGGAGCGATTCATCGACGCTGTCAACCCCCGGCCGCGACAGATATGCGATTCTGTATATCTGGGCGACCTGCTCGTGACAGCCTACTCCCAATTCTCGCGCAACCACAACTTCGGCGCGATCATCGGCCGCGGATACTCGGTGAAAACCGCCCGGATGGAGATGGAGCAAACCGCTGAGGGCTACTACGGCACCCGTTGCATCCACGAGATCAACCGCCGATACGAGGTGGCTATGCCCATCCTCGACGGAGTCTACGATATCCTTTACCGCAACGTCAAGCCCGCCCGCGCCATCTCCGCAATGGCCCCCCTCTTTATCTAGGATTTTGCTAGTTGCCAAAATATTGCTAATTTTGTGGCCGTAAAATCCCCGTATGACCACCATAGAATCAATCCAACAGTCAATTGCCGACGAGCTCCAGCAGCTTAACGACCATATACGTCAAGCGCTGGTGTCGCCCAACGCGTTGATGAATCAGGTGGTTGACAACTACTTACGCGCCAAAGGGAAGCAGATCCGCCCAATCCTGGTAATCCTCAGCGCGCGCCTTTACGGCCCCGTGACGCCTAAGGTGATCGCTGCCGCGGCAGCCGTCGAGCTGCTTCACAACGCCTCGTTGATACACGACGACGTGGTCGACGAGTCGAAAATGCGCCGCGGATTACCCACCATCAACAAGGTGTGGGACAACCATATAGCCGTCCTCGTGGGCGACTTTTTCGTGTCCACCGCCCTACAGCTAGCCATATCCACCGGCGACCCACGAATCATCGCTTCGCTCGCCTCCCTGGGCAAGCTGCTCTCTTTGGGCGAAATCGACCAAATTTACAACGCCCGTCAGCACTGCCGCGACGAGGAGGCCTATTTCAACGTCATCGACCGCAAGACAGCCTCCCTGTTCATCTCTTGCGTCGAGATGGGCGCTTACGCCGCCGGAGCCAAAGAGGGCACATTCGAGCCTCTGCGTGCTTTCGCCAAGCTCCTCGGAGAGTGCTTCCAGATCAAGGACGACATCTTCGATTACCTCGGCGACGCCAAGGAGATCGGGAAGCCCACCGGCAACGACCTCCGTGAGGGCAAAATCACCCTCCCTCTCCTGTGGGCCCTCAACAACCCCGACGCCCCCAATGCCGCCCAGATGAACGAGCTCTCCAAGCAAGAAGAGCTCTCCGCCCAGGAAATCGACCGCCTAATCCAATTCGCCCGCACTTCCGGGGGAATCGACTACGCCTACGACACAATAGACCGCCTGCGCGAAGAGGCTACCGACTACCTTCACAACATCGGCGGTAGCCCCGACACCCGCGACCAATTGGCCGCCATTTTCGACTACATCATAGCCCGCGACCACTGATCCTCTCTTGGTCAACGCTATTCCAATCATATTTTCAGCCAATCGGAAAGACACAATGGATAACGACAAAAAAATACGTGTGGGTATCACCCACGGCGACCTCAACGGTATCGGTTACGAGGTGATTCTCAAATCTTTGGAGGGTGGTAACATCGCCGAGATGTGCACCCCCATCGTCTACGGCTCTGCTAAAATCGCCGCATTCTATCGCAAAGCTTTGGAGTTGCCCGAGGTGAAATTCACCCAGATTCAGCAAGCCGCCGAGGCCCGGGGCAACGCCAACTATATCATCAACGTCGTCGGCGAGGACGTCAAGATCGAGCCGGGACAGTCGACTGCCGCCGCAGGTGAGGCCGCTTTCGCCGCACTCGAGCGCGCCGTGGCCGACCTGCGAAAAGGCGACATCGACGTGCTCGTCACCGCCCCTATCAACAAAAAGAACATACAGAGCAATACGTTCACATTCCCCGGCCACACCGAGTACCTCGAGTCGTCGATCGGCGACGGAGCCAAGGCCCTCATGATCCTCGCCAACGAGAACATGCGCGTGGCCCTGGTCACCATCCACTGTCCCATCGCCAGGGTGGCCGAGGGAGTTACCAAGGAGGCCGTCGAGGAGAAAATCACCATCCTCAACGACTCCCTGCGCCGCGACTGGGGCCTCAACGCCCCGCGCATTGCCGTCCTCGCCCTCAACCCCCACGCCGGTGAGGAAGGGCTCCTCGGCACTGAGGAGCAAGAGGTCATCGCCCCCGCAATCGAGGCCGCCAAGGCCAAAAAGATACTTGCCTTCGGCCCATATGCCGCCGACGGATTCTTCGGCTCCGGAGCCTTCAAGAAATTCGATGGCATCCTCGCAATGTACCACGATCAGGGCCTCGCCCCATTCAAGGCCCTCGCGATGAACTCGGGCGTGAACATCACCGCCGGATTGCCTTACGTGCGCACATCCCCCGACCATGGCACCGGTTACGACATCGCCGGTAAAGGCCAGGCCGACCCACAGTCGATGCGCGAGGCAATCTACACTGCTATCGACATCTTCCGCAACCGCCGTCGCCACGAGGAGATGTACCGCCGTCCCCTCAAGCGCAAATATTTCGACCGCAGCGGCGACAGCGAAAAGCTCGACCTCACCAAGGAAGACCCCACCGATTAATCCCCCTCCTTTAAAGATTTATTGGTTTAAATCCTTTAAAGATTTATTGGTTTAAAGATTTAAATCCTTTAATCCTTTAATCCTTTAAAGATTTATCCCCCCTCTCGCTAAAAACTAAAAATCCCCTTAATGAACTACGCGATAATAGCTGCCGGCGAAGGCTCCCGATTGGTCCAGGAGGGCGTTAAGCTCCCCAAGCCATTGGTCACCCTCCAAGGCCAACCAATGATAAAACGCCTTATCGACATATTCATGCGCCACAACCCTGAAAGCCTGTCGATTATCGTCAACGAGCAGATGAAGGACGTGCGCGCTTATGTCGAGGCCCTCGACCTCCCCGTCCCCAAACACCTCACCGTCAAATCCACCCCCTCGTCGATGCACTCCTTCAAGGAAGTGAGCCGCACTGCCGCTCGCGACGGCCGATTCCTCGTCACTACGGTCGACACAATCTTCCGCGAGGACGAATTCGCCCGATACATCGCCGCATTCGAGGCCGACCCTGAGGCCGACGGTTACATGGCAGTCACCTCCTACATCGACGACGAGAAGCCCCTCTACGTCGATGTCGCCCCCGATATGCGCATCACCGCATTCCGCGACGAGGCTTTCCCCGGCGTCAAATACATCTCCGGAGGCATCTACGGCCTTACTCCCAAGGCTATCGACACCCTCGACCGATGCCTGGCCGAGGGGCAGAGCCGCATGCGCAACTTCCAGCGCGCGCTCGTGGCCGACGGTCTCGACCTCCGGGCCTTCCCCATGGGCAAGATCCTCGACGTAGACCACGCCGGCGACATCCCCAAAGCCGAGGAATTTCTTGCCACCGGCCCCCAAACCCCCGCAGCGGGGGCTTAAGAATAGCCCCTAAATCCTTTCCTCCTTTAAAGATTTAAAGCTTTAAAGATTTAAAAATAGCTATAATCCTTTCCTCCTTTAAAGATTTAAAGCTTTAAAGATTTAAAAATAGCTATAATCCTTTCCTCCTTTCCTCCTTTAAAGATTTAAATCCCCTCTCGCTAAAAACTGAAAACTGAAAACTGAAGACTGAAAACTACAATATAATGGCCGAAAACAAAATAGCAGGCATAATGCGAGCGGGAGCCTACTCCCCCAACCACATAGGCAACGACGCCGCCATTTTCAACGGCGTAGTCGACCAATTGCGAAAACGCGGCTCCGAGGTCAACGTCTACTCCGAGGAGCAGCTTATGGCCGGTGCCGTAACCGAGCCTATTATCGTTAACATGTGCCGTGAGGCCAAATCCATTGCCCTCCTACAGCAATACGAGGACCAAGGTCGCCTCGTCATCAACTCGGGATACGGAATCGAAAACTGCACCCGCAAGCGCATGACACGAATCCTCCTCGGCTCCAACATCCCTTACCCCGAAAGCCTCACCGTCAACACCGACGAGGTGGTCAAGGGCCAGCTGGTTAAAGCCAAATTCACCCAATGCTGGATCAAGCGAGGCGACGGCCACGCCCAGCACAAGGAAGACGTATCCTACGTGCGCCACCCCGAGGAGGCCCAGGAGGTGCTCCAGGAGTACTTCCTCCGTGGCATCAAGCGAGCCGTCATCAACCGCCACTTGGTGGGCGACCTGATCAAGTTCTACGGCGTTGCGGGCACCCCGTTCTTCTACTGGTTCTACCCATTCGACCTCGGACACTCCAAATACGGCCACGAGGCTATCAACGGCAAAAGCCAGGGCATAGAATTCGACCTCAACCACCTAAAGGCAATTGTACAGGCCGCTTCCGACGCAGTCGACGTCAAAATCTACGGCGGTGACGCCATCGTATCGCCCGACGGCTCTATCTCCATCATCGACTTCAACGACTGGCCAAGCTTCGCCCCTTGCCGAGTGGAAGCCGCGCCATATATCGCAAAGTGTATCATCACGGCCATCAAGGTCCGCAAAGCAGCACGCTCATGAGCACCAGTGCCACCACGCATAAGGCCCAGGAATCACACAAGACTCATGAGCCCCACAAAGGCTACAAGGCATCCCTCAAGTCGATGGACACCGAGGAGACCTTCGACCTGATTTTCTACCGCCCTATCGGATACGCATGGGCATGCCTCGCCGCAAAGCTCGGCATCACCCCCAACGCCATCACCATCGCCTCAATCTTCCTCGGCCTCGGCGCCGGAGTCCTTTTCTTCTTTAGCGACCTCTGGCTCAACCTCATTGGCATCGTCCTCCTCGTTTGGGCCAACTCATTCGACAGCGCCGACGGCCAGCTGGCCCGCATGACCGGCCAGTACTCACGCATCGGCCGAATCCTCGACGGATTGAGCGGCGACATATGGTTTGCGGCCATCTACGTCGCCATCTGCCTCCGAGAAAACCACACATCCGACTTCTTCATGGCCCACACATGGGTCATCTGGGTTGTGGCCGTCGTAACGGGCCTGTGCCACGCCAAGCAGGCCGCCATGGCCGACTATTACCGTCAGTTCCACCTCTTCTTCGTCAAAGGCAAGGAAGGGAGCGAGCTGGAGGACTCGGAGCACCTCAAGCACAAGCTCGACGCCCTCACCTGGCGCCACAACTTCTGGCAGAAACTCACCATGAGTTTCTACACCAACTATACCGTGTCGCAAGAGGTGCACACCCAGTCGATGCAGGCCCTGCGCCGCGAGTTGCGCGAACGATTCGGCGACGCCCCGGCCCCACAATCATTCCGCGACGCGTTCCGCAAGGCCTCCAAGCCGCTGATGAAGTACACCAACATCCTGTCGTTCAACGTGCGCTCATGGGCACTGTTCGCCGCCCTGCTACTGCAGATGCCCTGGCTATACTTCGCCTTCGAGCTTACAGTCCTCAACCTCCTACTGGTGTACATGAACATCCGTCACGAGCGCATATGCCGCCGATTCACTAAAGAACTGAAAGATGGAAAATATTGATTTTCAAAATATTAAAGGAATAATCTTCGACTACGGTGGCACCATCGACTCCCATGGCGACCACTGGAGCGAGATCATCTGGGAAGGCTACCAAAACTCAGGCGTGCGCATCGACAAGGACGACTTCCGACGCGCCTATGTCGAGACCGAGCGCGAGTTTGCCCGCGTGGCCCACATCCTCCCCACCGACACCTTCCGAGCCGTGATGATCAAGAAGATAGCCACCGAGATGCGCTATCTGCAGGAATGGGGTATCGTCGACGGAGCAACCGCCGCACGCTCAGCCGATATCGCCGCCTACTGCTACCTCGCCGCACGCTCATCAGTCGACGAGGTCCGTCCTATCCTCGAAGAACTTGCCCAACGCTACCCAATGGTGCTCGTATCCAACTTCTACGGAAACATCGAGGCAGTCCTCGCCGACTTCGGGCTCACCCACCTCTTCCGCGCCGTCATCGAAAGCGCCGTCGTCGGCGTGCGCAAGCCCGACCCCGCAATCTTCGCTCTCGGCCTCGACGCCCTCGGCCTCCCCGCCCAGCAAGTGCTCGTCGTGGGCGACTCCTACCGAAAGGACATCCTCCCGGCCCGCTCCCTCGGATGCCCCACCGCATGGCTCAAAGGCCGAGGCTGGACCCCCGAAGAAGACGCCATCACCGACCCCGCCCAAATCCCCTCCCTCGCCTCCCTCCTCCCCTAACAGCAGGATGGAAGTCGACCCGACCCTGGGTGTACCCCAGGCCAATTACCAGATCCAATCAATTCACCTTCAATTCGCCCAGAGGCTTAAAGAAAGGCAACCTGGAGGGAATACGTATCCTATATGGGTCAAATTGCGAGATGGAGATTGGGATGATGTATCGTAGCGTAAACACAAGATATACCTCCCCTCTAGAGGGGGTGAACCCTTGTGCCGCTAGTTGCTCCCGCGTTGCAATACGAGGTGGCTTGGACCAGTCAACAGCAAAGATATTTCGATCATTTTCGCTGTGAAGCAAAATATACTTTGTGCGCTCAAAGCCTGAAGTCAGCCCCACTGCTGGCCCATCCAGACCGATAGGGATGTAATATAATTTTGTTTGCTCGATAATGGGCCATATCTCGGGTTTGTAATAGCCTACCAATATCATATCCGTTGGCTTGGGCATCTCTTCGGCAACATATTCCAATCCCTTTTGCGGCACAGCGTTTTTGATTTGCTCATATTTGGTTTTCTCAAGCAAAACCTGCTCTATGTGTTCTCGAAGCAGTTGTCCCTCCGATTCGGGGTCATCGGCTGATGGCAACAAAGGGAACGCCCCGATGTTGACCGTAGCGATGCTTTTGACGTAGTATCGTTCTCTTACCTTGGCATCGGTGGTGCGACCTGGGAAGAGGATGTAGCCTCCGATAATCTCCTTGGCCGCGTGATTCTCGCGACCGCTACCATAATAGATGGCGTCGCGGTATCGGTGCATTTGGTTGATGGCATCCGAGGGAGGATAGTCGGCATATTCGGTATCTTCATCGTCGCGGTCGGCGGCGTTGGCATCGTCCAAAACGCGATACTTGGCATCGTAGAGGTAGGTGAGGGTAAATCCGTCGGGCTTGACGATGTTGAGCACGATGTCGGGGCGTTGTTCGGTCGTGGCTGTGTGCATCTCGCCTGTACGTCGATTGTAGGTGTGCTGATAGCGGAGCTCCACACGATCGCCGTCGGCCGTTTTCTGATAGGTCACAATATGCTCCATCTCCTTTACAAGGAATGGATCGAAACCACCTGGACGGTACTCCGAGATACACGCTCGACCTTCCTCTGTGTTGCGGTCGATTCCCAATACGTTCTCGATAAGTTGTTTCATCTTGAGGAAACACCATAGCTCGTACAGTTCCCAAATCGGACGCACGCCAATGTCGGTTGTACCCTCGACAAGCGACAGACCGCTGTTGAGGATATGCCAAGCGCGGTAAACTTGGGCGTATCCCGTTCGTTTTTGTAACACTATGCTCTCTTGGCGAAATCCATCAAATCGGCTCACGTTGCGGAACAATCGATTGCGGGTCAACGCGTCGATATCCCGTTCGTAGCCTCTCAACTCGTTATGCTCCTCATCGGAGAGTTCTTCACCAAAGTTGCGTTGTAGGTCGCCCACAACCTTCTTCAGCCGCTGGCCAATCGATTGCAATGTGTATTTGACAAATCGGTTTTCGCGGGTGTCAATAGTTGCTTCCGCTACCTCGTTGCGGAATCGCGTGTGGTCGAGCGTCCCCGAAGTGTAGGCCTCAGCGAATCGCTCCACCAACTGGGGAGACCAGTGTTTTATTTGCTCCAAGCGATGATGGTACACGTTGCGTTGCTCGCGAAAATGAGGCTTGTTGACGATATAGGCAACCGCTTGCAGATAGTCCTTGACGATACTTTTGAAAATTGAAAGCCAGATCAGCGGGTTGTCGGTGGGACCCTCGGGCTTAAATCCTTGAAATGTTTTGGTAAGATATTTGAACACGAGGTCGTTGTACTCCCGATTCACTTCATCGAGAATATGACGACCGTCGGTTTTGATGTCAAGTTTTGGCGACACAACAAGAAAGTCGAGCGAGTCGGTGCGCTCGGCCTGTCCCTTGGGCTTGTAACGGTAGCGTAGCGAAAACTTACCTGGCTCATTCATGAAATCCACCGAGCCGTTAAGGAAGGTCAAGTTGCCCCCGGCGAAGACGTTGAAACGGTCGGTGACCTCCTTGGAGGGATGCACGATTTGTGGTGTGCCCTCCACGTTACGAAACTGGAGCGAAAAAGTGTAGATGCATGTTTCATACATTACCGGCCACAGTCCGAGCCATTCCACGGCGTCCTCTGCGTTCAGTTCCGCTATTCCGCCGCCCTTGGAATCAGAAAGAGCAAGACGTCCGGGGCGCGACGAGCTGTAGTTGCAATACGTATGGGCCTGCTCGCCCACACGGCTGCTGAAACGGCGCCAAGAGTCAACAATTGAGGTGGTGGCGATTTTTATCTCCACCAGTCCATCGTCGCTCGTGTATCGCAACACCTCCATCGCCGCGGTAAAGGCCTACGGCCAGTAGCTGGTGAAATGCTTTTGATCTAGCCCCCGTTGCATCTCGGCTATCTTGGCATTGGCTTTCGGCAACGAGGTCGCGGTCCATTTTTGCAACTTCTCTAATGGTTCGCGCAGCTCGTCACCCCCTTGGATGCGGGGTAACACTTTCATCATCAGTATATCATCGAAAACCCTATTAAGTAGGGTTGCCCCTTCCACATCGGGTTGCTCTTCGCGCAAGGCAGCGAAGTAAAGTACCAACTCATTCTGTACACGGTAGGCCACGCGGAATGGGGTGTCCTTCAGCACCGTGTCCAGAGCCTTTAACTGTTCTACGGCATCTTGTTGCAATATGCGGCGGTCGTTCTCGGAAAGAAGTGAATCAAAAGCGTCGCGCGCCGCCGCGTATTTCGGCAAGAAATATTCAGCACTCACATAGTTGGACCGGTATTTCAGCGTGTCCTTGTGATTGGTGTCGAGCATTGCGTCAAAATCCACCTCATTCATCTCTATGGTCATGGCTCTGTCAATCACTTTGCGGGAGAATTGATAAGTGGTTTCGTCCATATTCACCGTGCCTACGACAATGAGATTGGGTGGAAGTGAGATGCCGTTTTCGATGAATGAGGACCAGATGTTGGAAACGCCTTGAACGATTGAGGCATAAGTAGCGGAGCGATCATGGGCATCTACGCCATAATAAGAACGCTTGAAATCGTCAACGTGCTTTTTTACGACATCAGGCTTTATAAGTGCCTCACTGACGATGACACCATCTTGGAGTTTGCGGCTTTCGAGCACGCTAAGGAACTCAGCGAAGTATTGCTCAACCGGGGCCAGATTCATCTCGTCGAGGCAGACGAAGAAGGGTGCCTTGGGGTTCATCCACGCCTTTACCAAGAAGTTGATAAAAGGAGTGACTATGTATTTTTCGGCGATAGAGGAATAGTAGCCCAGCAACTCGGTGGAGTCGTGCCAATTAGGCTTGACCTCCACCATGCAGTAATTGCCGGGCGATACCTCGCGTTCATCCCTTAGCGACGGCGGGCAGCTCGCGAACGCCATCTCTTTCACGATACGGCTCTTCCCCGTGCCGCTAATCCCTGCCAATAGCAAGAACGGCTTGGCGCGCATCGCTGCCAAATACGAAGTATAATTGGCCTCCGTCGGGATAGAATCAGGATTACCTTTCATTAAACGTTGAAGAAATTTGACACGAAGTTTTTCAGCCGTGGTATGGATGTTAACAAAACTTTTGATAGCTTCTATACCTTTAGCTAGAATTTCTTTCTTATAATCGGCCAAACACCATTCATTTTCAAGTTTATAGACCACATACTGGCCATTGTTGATGCTCCAGTCGGTTATTGGGCTTCTCTTATCCAGAATAAAATAATTGGCATACGTCCAATTGGCGTTTTGTCCATTTGTAACGTTTAGGACAGTTCTATCTTTTGGCAAGATAGAAATCGTGGAAGGAACGAAATGTTTGTCTGAGCTTACGCTACCAAAAATTTGTTTTATTTCCTCATCCATAATTAGTTAAATGCTTGATTTTTCCAAATTTCAAAATTCGACCTGGACATAGCCATGGGAGAGGATGCCCCAATTGGGAAACCCATAAGATATTCGGCTTGTAACGCTGTTGGTTTGCCGAATATCCGTACGTATTTAGCGCATGAGGGATGCTTCATCATCGACTTATAATGGTAGTTGCCCATCGTTGTAGGTGTATGGATGTAGATCGGGTCGCTTGGATCCAGTTTATGCATCCAAGTTTCGGAAAAATCGTATACCCGTTCAATCTCTTCCCGTGAGGGGATTACGTAGTGTGTCGTTGAGCCTAACAATCTATTAACCAATACCCTAAAAGCAATAGCGGCAGCTATAGGAGCTTGGGCATTACCCACCCCTCTTTTTTGTGGAGCGAGAACAGGCACAGGTACGGGATAGGTGATATCGAAGGGATTTACTGTCCAAAACTTAGCTGTAAGTTTAGGTAATGTACGGATATGTGTGGCTACTTTTTTAAACACGTCCTGATCTTTTACTGCTAGGAGCCAAAAACGTGGTCTCTTATGGTCAGCCCCAATATCCATGCATGCCAGACGACAGTGGGCGACTTTATAGCCTATTTTCTCTAGGTCCTTTACTGCTTTTTCAATAGCGATAATGGTAACATTTTCTCCGAATACAATTGGCGCTTCACTCTCTTGTACAAATCGGAGCATTTCAGGCCATAAGTTTTTGTGTTCCAAATTGTTGCCATGAGCGGCATAGCTAAAGGCTTGGCACGGAAATCCTCCGCACAATATATCGAACTGATTTTTAAATGGAACGCCAGAAAGCTTGGTCAGATCTCCATAAATTTCAAAGGGGTCCATCCAACCATCTTTCTGTCTCTGCAATAGCACTGATTGACAAAATTTATCTATTTCTACCCCTGCTACGCATTTATGGCCTAATAATTCACCGCCATATATACCGCCACCAATACCTGCAAATAAATGAAATTCACGGGGTTGATATTTGTTATCGCTCATTAAAAATCCCTTGAAAGGGTTTAATAGTGCCTATTGCCACCCCGATTCGGCATTGTGAAAAATAAGGCGTGGGCAGCTACTCCATGCTTATCAGAATTCGATGGTGTAGGAGACCACATTACTATGATAAGCAGTTTTGACAACCCACGTCTTGACTATACTTAGCCCTAAAGGCAACCCGCCTGAAGCAGGTTGCCAGAGGGCGATATAATCAACCCGTGGCATCTTCACCGCACTATCTTCTTAGTAATGTTGAAAATTTCCTACGTTTTCGAATTCAGAAGACAGCGTTGGAAAACGCCTTTTATGTTATTTTCGGAAGATGGATCTCCCGCTGAGGCTAGGGCATCTCTATGTCTTTGCGCCTCGGCACTGCAAATTTAATGATTTTATCGATACGACGCAAATACCATCACATTTTTAGTAACGTAGATCGCGAATGAACCATGGGCTATTTCCCGAAGAAGTGGCAACGGTTGGTGAGGGCCGTCCAAGGGCCGGCCCGCCCAGGCTGCCGCTGATGATTCTGGTAAACCGGCTGCGGCCTTCGGCGCTCCTCCGCATGGAAAAGATTGCCGGGGTGGGAGATTAGAGAGAGGTGACGGTCTCCGAGAGAGGCTTGCGGCTGAAATGATTGGGCAACGGGCCGCTGCCTTCCGTCGCGTAGCCCAGGTCGAGGATCATCAGGATCTCCTCGTTGGCGGGCAGCGCCAGAAGCTGGGCCAGGCGGTCGGGGTCGAAGTTGTTGACCCAGCAACTGTCGAGACCCGCGTCGTGAGCCGCCAGCAGCATGTGGGTGGCAACGATGGTCGCGTCCTCGATGCCACTGTCGCGCTTGCGGCCAGGGTAAGTGTACACATTGGTCTTGTCGAAGGCCACCACCAGGCAAGTCGACGCCCCGTAACGGCACGGCGTCACCTGATCAATCTTTCCCAGCCCATCCTCCGATTCCACCACATAAACATGCTGCTCCTGCAGATTCTTGGCCGTCGGAGCCAACCGCCCCGCCTCAAGCACCTCTTGCAGCGCCTCAGCCGCCGCCTTCACCCCGTTGAAATTCTTGCAGGAGTATCGCTCCGCAATCACCTTTTTGAATTCCATATCTCTGAATTTTATTGGTTAAGGATATCTCAACTGCAAAGTTACCGCGTATTTTCCAAACTTTCCCCCTCCAGCCCAGAAAAACCGACAAGCCGCAGGGCTTGCGGGGGTGGAGGGAAATCGCTACCTTTGCTCGCGCATATGAAAGACAATAGCGACGAATTGCTGCCGATCGTTGACGAGCAGGGTCGACCGGTGGGAACGGCCACGCGACGGAAGTGCCACGGCGGCTCGATGTTGCTCCACCCGGTGGTGCACCTGCATGTGTTTGACCCTCAGGGGGGGGGCTGTATCTGCAGTTGCGGCCCCAGTGGAAGGATATCCAGCCGGGACGGTGGGACACGGCTGTGGGCGGTCACGTCGACCCGGGCGAGACCATCCTCGACGCCCTGCGCCGCGAGGCCCGCGAGGAGCTGGGCATCGAGGGTTTCACCCCCACGGCGTTGACGCCCTACATCTTCCAGAGCGACCGCGAGCGCGAGCTGGTCAACCCGTTCCTCACCGTGTGGGACGGACCGATCAACCCCACGGCCGAACTCGACGGAGGCCGCTTCTGGCCACTGGCTGAGATCCGCGCCGCCATCCTCGGCTCCGCGCCCGATTCCCTCTTCACCCCCAACTTCGCCCAGGAGTTCCTCCGCTTCGCTCCCGCCTTCCACGATTTATTCTGATATTTTGTAACCGTTCTTGAGCCACGGTACCCACAGGTCATTCTTACCCCTTATAGTTCCCTCCTGATCACCAAATTTACGACGCAAATCATCTAACCCGCTATGAGCCATACACATAGCCATTTAATCGGTACGTGGGCCGTACAATTAAGAATCGCGAGGCTACCCCTCGACACCCGCGAAGATACAACAAATCCCCCACTCCGTCTACCCCTTAGCCCCACAAAAATCCCCCGCTAAAAATTCTCGCTTGTCCCATCGGTACGAAAACCGCCCATCCAACTGTCCCAAACCTGAACCATTTGTTGCAAAATTTGCGACAACCAAGTAACTGTCGCAATTTTTGCGACACCCATATGTGCAGATTCTGCACACCTGTTAGCAACACGCAAAATTTGCGTATTACTCCAACAAGCCAATTCCGAATATTACTCCGCAAGTCATTCACTTAGTGTTGATTCTGACCTTGAAATAATAATGTGCATATTTCGCACATTATTCCTCCAGCCAACAGAGTAATATTACCCTTTATCGGATATAATTCACGCTTGATCGTAAAATTTACATCAGAAAGGGTGTAGTTTCGGGGAAATGTTGTATATTTGCATCCGAAAGGATATAAAACGATGAAGACACCTCCCACACAATTGGCAGCGTTCGTCAAGGAGATGCGGCGCAAATACCGGCTTACGCAGGTCGACCTGGCCGACAAGTCGGGCGTCGGCCTCAACTTCGTGCGTAACCTCGAGCAGGGCAAGCCCACGCTTCGCCTCGACAAGATCAATCAGGTGCTCGCCCTGTTCAACGCCGAATGCGGCCCCGTCGCCATCACTAAAACCACGCTGCCATGAGATACGCCGAGATTTACTATCGCGATCGACTGGCCGGAATCCTCACCGAGGACGACGCTGGGTATGAGTTCCGATACCTTGATGAGTACCTTGCGAGCGAAGATGCCAAGCCAGTGAGCCTGACGTTGCCCTTGTCGGCAAAGCCGTATAAAAGCAATGTGTTGTTCCCATTCTTCGACGGGCTGATACCCGAAGGATGGCTGCTCGACGTGGCCACTGAGAATTGGAAACTCAATCCCCGCGACCGTATGGGTCTGCTTTTGGCCTGCTGCAAGGACTGTATCGGTGCGGTAAGTGTGTTACCCGCTAAAAATCAGTAGTATGCAACAACGATGCTTATATTGCTACAAGCCGTTGAACGACGGAGAGGTTGATTTTCATCCCCGCTGCTCAAAAAAATTGTTTGGCACGGCGGTAGCTCCCGAGCTGCCTTATACCCGTGATCACCTTGGCGACTTGGCCCGAGAGGTGATCCGAGCGCAAACCACCCTTACCGGTGTGCAGCCCAAGCTGTCGCTCGACTTGCAGAAGACCCGCGAAGGCCAAGGACGGCTGACCATCG
The DNA here is from genome assembly GCA_020859755.1 of Bacteroidales bacterium. Taxonomy (GTDB): domain Bacteria; phylum Bacteroidota; class Bacteroidia; order Bacteroidales; family Muribaculaceae; genus JAJPXC01. The sequence goes on from JAJBVP010000283.1 coordinate 17,727, forward strand.
TCGGCGCACTTGGTGGCCACTATATACTAAAACCTCAGACCGAGCATTTTCCCTACCTGCCCGAGGTGGAAGACCTGTCTATGCACCTTGCCGAAGCATTGAAGATCGAGACCGTGCCCCACTCGCTAATCCGCTTTGCCGACGGCGAGCTAAGCTACATCACCCGCCGCATCGACCGCAGCGCCGGTGGCCGAAAACTCGCCATGGAGGATATGTGCCAACTCTCGGAGCGCCTCACCGAGGACAAATATAAAGGTTCGCACGAGCGTATAGCCCGGCTCATCCAACAGCATAGCAGCGTCGCCGGCCTCGACCTTGTGAAATATTGGGAACAGGTGGTGTTCTCGTTCGTGATTGGCAACGCCGACATGCACCTCAAAAACTACTCACTCTATTCCCCCGACGACCAAGGCTTCGTGCTCACTCCGGCCTACGACCTGCTCTCTACCCAACTGGTGATGCCCGAGGATCCCGAGGAACTGGCTCTCACTGTCGCGGGCAAGAAACGCAAGCTGCGCCGCGAGCACTTCGTTGAGGCAATGACCGCCAGCGGTCTCGCCCCTCGCGTCATCGACCGCATCTTTGCCCGCTACCCCCAAGCCCTCCCGCGCCTGAGCCAGCTCATCGCCGAGAGCTTCCTCCCTGCCCCGATGCAATCCCGCCTCCTCGACATCATCACCACCCGCCTCCAAGCCCTGGCCCTCTAACCCATTTCCCTTCCCGCCTATCACAATTGGCACGAAATTTGATACGTACAACCACAAAACCTGAAAATATGATAAACATTGTTCTAACTGCAGTAAACGGCACGTTCATACCAACCATAATTGAACGTGACGATGGACAGAACATTCACCCGCGCGTGGCGCCGCCGACAGGGGCGCCGCGTATGGCGTAACCGCCTGAAGTACTTAGCCAACATCGACTTTCCCAAGTAGGACCCCGAAACCGGCCAGTGGCAGACTGTCACCGACTGGAAGCAACTACGCGCCCAACGCTGGACCAACATCCTCAAAAACACGGCCACGCTGTGCAGCTGCTGGATGTGCCGCAACTACCTCTACGACCGCCCGGCCTACCGCCGCGAGACCGCCCGTCTCCTCCGCGACCAGCTCGAAGAGTAAAAGCGGCCCCACGCAGCCACTAAAAAGTTTTATGACACCCTAAGCGCCTAAAATCCACCGATGTCACATTTTGCTCCCGACATCAACGTCGGGAGCAAAACTTGTTTTGTGGCAAGATAAAACTGGAAAAAACATCCATCACAGCATTAGGCCATTGGGAGTGTTAAAATTATGAGGGATGTCAAAAATTCGTTTTCAACTGTTGGCTAATTGCCGATTTCCTTTTACCTTTGCTATCGCATTGCGCCCGCAGACGCCCGCAATGGGCTTGTGGGTGGGATGCTGACATATTGAAAGCGTTTACTTGACGCTTGTCTTTACTCATCGAAATTCCTACACTCGATAACCGCTTAAAGACAACGCAACAGTAGATGCTTGCGGTAGGTATGTTTATATCTACCGCTTATCTATCCATATAGGTGGATAAGCGGTTTGGTATACTATCTGGCGTAGGCTCTGCGTTGCATTCCTGAGCGGAATGGCCGTAGGAAGCCTCGATGAGCAGGACTGCAACAAGCAACAGTGCCTGCGCTTTTTATTTAACCATGAACCAATCATCGCTCACCCAAGGCACAGTGAGGTATATTCATCACTATGCCATGGCCAACATTTACGACAATATAGAGTTGAGGTTTGAGCAGGGGCTTAACGACATCATCGCTGACGGAGGAGTTAAGCGGGTGGATTTCTGCGTGGGATATTTCAACCTCCGAGGTTGGGATTTGGTGGTCGATCAGGTTGACCAGCTTGAGGGCGACTATGTGATTGAGGGACGAAACAGCGTGCATCGCACCTGCCGACTGTTGGTAGGCATGCATCAGCCGCCCGAGGATTTGGTGCGTATGCTTTACTCTCAGGAGGATTACACACCCGACGCCGAGATGGCCCAAAGGGTAAAGCGTAAAATCGCCGACTCATTCCGCAAACAGTTGCTCTTGGGTATCCCTACCAAACATGATGAGTGGACACTGCGCCGATTGGCTACCCAACTGCGGAGCGGCAAAGTGGTGGTGAAACTCGCTGTCAAGGGTCCGATTCATGCCAAACTCTACTTGGGTTATAACCCCGACAGCCGCATCACCCCCATCGTGGCGTTGATGGGCAGCAGCAATCTCACGTATTCGGGCCTCAAATACCAAGGCGAGCTTAACGTGAAGAACGCCGACGACGACCAGGCTCGCCGCTATGCCCAATGGTTTGTGGACAGGTGGAACGACAATTTCAGCCTCGACATCACCGAGGATCTAATCCGGGCCATTGAGGACAGTTGGGCTGCCGACAAAGTTATCCCACCTTATTATATCTATCTCAAAATCGCATACCACCTTAGCGAGGAGGCTCGCAATGGTGTAAAAGAGTACACCCTCTCCCCCGAATTTCAGCACGACCTCTTCGACTTCCAGCAGAATGCCGTGAAGATCGTGGCTCATCATCTCAACAACGATAAGCGACGCGGTGCCATGATAGGCGACGTGGTTGGTCTGGGTAAAACCATCACCGCCTGCGCCGTGGCTAAGATTTTTGAGATGGACCGCGGTGGGGCAACGCTGATAATCTGTCCCGCCAACCTGCAAGAGATGTGGCGCAAATACATTGACAAATACGATCTCAAAGCCGAGGTGGTGTCGATGTCGAAGCCTATCGATGTTGACCGCTCTCGCTACTACCGGCTGATCATAATTGACGAGAGCCACAACCTGCGCAACGGGGGCAAGCGTTACAACAACATCAAGCAATTGATTGAGCGTCTTGGTAGTAGAGTGCTGTTGCTTACTGCAACACCCTACAATAAACACTACAACGACCTGGCCAATCAGCTGCGCTTGTTTATCGCCGATGATCAGGACCTTGGCATACGCCCCGAGCGCTACATTGAAAGCGTTGGTGGTGAGCGAGGGTTTATGACCCTGCATAGCGACACCCATATCCGCACCATCAGCGCCTTCCAGCGCAGCGAAAATGTTGAGGATTGGAACGAGCTGATGAAACTGTTCCTCGTGCGGCGTACCCGCTCGTTCATCAAGGAGCATTTTGCGTTGACCGACCCCCAGGATGGCCGCAAGTATCTCAAATTCTCTGATGGACGAATTTCTAAATTTCCTGACCGCCTTCCCCGCTCGGTAAAATTCAAGACTACTCCCGGCGACCAATACTCGCGGCTCTACTCCGAAGAGATGATCGACCTGATGAGCGAGTTGAAACTGCCCCGATATGGTCTCAGCAACTTCATCAACGAGAAAGCAGTCTCGGATGCTCCTCGCCATATACAAAATCTACTCGACAACCTTTCCCGAGCCGGTGAGCGCATGATGGGATTCTGTCGCAGCACGTTCTTCAAGCGAATGGATTCCAGCGGCTTCTCCTACCTACTCACCCTTTATCGCCATGTGCTGCGCAACTGCGTGTTTATCTACGCCCTCGACAACAAATTACGAATCCCCATCGGCGACGACAATGCCCTCCCCGAGGATTACAGCGAGGATACCGACGCTGATAACGGCGGCGTATTCGGCGAGGATGGCCGCATTGATCCCACTGTCGATGCCGCGTTAGCTATTCCCACCGACCTTTCAGTCTACATGGCCAAAGCCCAGGAATACTACAACATCGTTTCCGAGAAGAACAACGTCTCGTGGCTCGACGCCTCCTATTTCAAGAAAACGCTCAAGCACCAACTCAAAAAGGATTGCGAGACCATCCTTAAAATGATCGCCCTTTGCGGCAAATGGGAGCAACGCAACGACCAGAAGATCAACGAACTTGAGGCCATTCTTCGTGGCACTCACTCTCAGTACTCCGAGCATGGCGACGATAAGGTGATTGTCTTCACCCAGTACTCCGACACCGCCCGCTACGTCTACAACCAATTGCGCAAGCGCGGTTTCCACCACGTCGACATCGCCACTGGCGGCAGTGACAACCCCACGGCCATTGTCGAGAAATTCTCCCCGGTGAGCAACGACAAGGAGTTGCCCCTTGAAGAGCAGACCCGCATACTCATCGCTACTGATGTGCTATCCGAGGGTCAAAACCTCCAGGATGCCCACGTGATTATCAACTACGACCTTCCCTGGGCCATCATCCGCCTGATACAGCGCGCTGGGCGTGTCGACCGTATCGGCCAGAACTCCAAGGACATCTACTGCTACTCCTTCTTCCCCGCCGACGGCATTGAGGAGATTATCAACCTGCGTGGCCGATTGAACGACCGTATCAACGCCAACGCCGACATCGTGGGCTCCGATGAAATATTCTTTGAGGGTAACCAGCAAAACCTTCGGGATATGTTCAACGAGCGCGCCGGTGTGCTCGACGATGCCGACGACAACGACGTGGATCTTGCCTCGCAAGCCTTCCAGATATGGAGCGCAGCCATCAAGCGCGACAAGCGTCTCAAGGAAATCATCCCCTCGCTCCAAAATATGGTATACTCCACCAAGGCCGTATATGGCCCGATCAAAGAGGGAGTGATCACCTATGCCCGCACAGCCAACGACTTCGACGTGCTTACGTGGCTCGACCACGATGGTCACCTTGTCACCCAGTCGCAGCAACGTATACTCACGGCCCTGGCTTGCGAGCCGGGCACCGAGGCGTTACCACCTCTCGACGACCACCACGAGCGAGTGGCTGATGCCGTGGCTATGGTCAAGGAGCAAGCAGTGACCAACGTGGGCGGTATGCTCGGCAACCGTTTCAGCACACGTTACCGCATTGTGCAACTGCTCGAAAACTACTATCAGCAGGGCACCAATATTTTCTTCTCGCAAGAGCGCCACGACGAGCTGAAATTTGCCATCGACGAGATTTATAACTACCCCTTGCAAGAAAACGCCAAATTCCTGCTCGGGAGAATGCTCAAAAACAACGCCCGCAACGCCGACGACGATATTGTGGAATATGTATTGGAGCTGCGTCGCAACGGCCAGCTCTGCAATATCCGCGACGACGACAACCCCAGCAGAGAGCATAAAATCATCTGCTCAATGGGCTTGAGAAAGGAGGACACACTATGAATCGCCGAGATTTCGATCGACTGATCGCCGCCAATGATTTCCGTGAGATGTTTATCTCCTATCTTGGCTGGAGCCGTCCCACCGACAGCGGTAGGCTGATGCCTATAATTCTCGATGACGTGGAATACCGCTTCCGCGCCGTGGCCCAGCGCAGCGGCCTGCATGTTCTAATGGCCGAGGTCGACGAATTGCCCAGGAGCGCGCTTGCCCGGCGTATCGACAACCAGTTGCGCCGCCAAGCCCAGGATTATATCGCCATCTACGTGCGACGCAACGAGCCAAACCATCACCAATGGATTGTGCCGCTGAAAAACGTTGACAAGCGCGACCTCGTTTCGCTCGAATACATCTCTACCCAACAGGCCGAATTCCTACACTCCAAGCTCGATGCGATAACGTTCTCCCCGGGCGATGTCACCACCATTGTCGATGTCAAGGAAGCCGTGCACCGCGCTTTCTTCGTCAACTCCGAGAAGATCACCAAAGATTTCTATCAAGGATTCAAGAAGCAGCACACGGCATTCGCCAAATTCATCTCGGGTATCGACGACGAGATCCCCGACAAGGACAACCGCAACAAGCAATGGTATGCCTCGGTGATGCTCAACCGCTTGATGTTCTGCTACTTTATCCAGAAGAAAGGCTTCCTCGACGGCAACGTCAACTATCTCCGCGACAAACTCGACGCCTGTATCCGTCAGCGGGGCGAAAACCAGTTTTTCACCACATTCTATCTGCGGTTTCTGCGCCGGTTGTTCGCCGACGGGTTGAACAGCCCACGGCACGGCAACGATTTCCAAAAGGAATTTGGTCGCATACCTTACTTGAACGGTGGAATGTTTGACAATCACCAATTGGAGCGCGACTATGAGGGGATCGACATCGCCGACGAGGCGTTTGTGTCGCTGTTTGACTTCTTCGACCGTTGGCAATGGCATCTCGACACCCGCGTCACCGCCTCAGGCCGGGACATCAACCCCGACGTGCTTGGCTACATCTTTGAGCAGTATATCAACGACCGAGCCGAGATGGGAGCCTACTACACCAAGGAGGACATCACCGAGTATATCGGCCGCAACACAATCCTGCCCTTCGTGTTCGACAAGGTGAAAGGCTCGTCCGACGCAATGGCCAAACAGTTTGCCCCCGACGGATTCGTGTGGCAAACGCTGCGCCGCCGTCCCGAGCGTTACCTCTTTGATGCCGTTAAGCGCGGTTACACCCCCGATTGGCGCACACGCATCCCAGCCAACATCGCCCAGGGACTCGACACTTCCAAGCCCCAACTGCTCGAGCGCCGAGCCGACTGGAACTCCAAGACCAGCGAACCGTTTGCCCTCCCCACCGAGATATGGCGCGAAACCGTCGAGCGGCTGCAGCGCGTCGATGACATTTTGGGCAAGATCCGTGATGGCGAAGTCACCTCGGTCAACGACTTGATCACCTACAACCTCGACATCCGTCAACTTGCCGCCGACCTCGTTGCCGAGGGCGACACAGCCTTTGTCTACAACTTTTACGACGCACTGCGCTCGGTCACCATCCTCGACCCGACCTGCGGCTCGGGTGCTTTCCTGTTCGCCGCGATGAACATCTTGGAGCCGCTCTACTACGACTGCATCACCCGCATGCAAGGCTTCCCCAACCCCTCGCCGCGGGTGAAAGCCGCTCTCGACGAGATCACAGCCAAATACCGCTCCAACATCCACTACTTCATCTACAAGTCGATAATCTTGCGCAACCTCTACGGCGTCGACATCATGGCCGAGGCCACCGAGATAGCCAAGCTGCGCCTGTTCCTGAAGATGGTTGCAGTGGTGGATGTCGACTACAGCGATCCCCAACTAGGACTCGACCCGCTGCCCGACATCGACTTCAACATCCGCTGCGGCAACACCCTCGTCGGCTACGCCAACGCCGCCGAAATCGATCACGACCTTAATACCGCTGCGACAATCGACGAACTCCTCGCCAACGACGACTTTAAGGCACGTATCGAGCAAGAGATGCGCACGGTTGCAGCCACTTACCGCGAGTTCAAGCGCTTGCAACTCGTCCAAGAGGAGCACTTCGCCGAGTTCAAGGAAGCCAAGAACGCCCTTCGCGAACGCCTTTCCACGCTCAACGACACCCTCTCCCGCCGCCTGTTTATGGCCACCAAAGGTCAAGATCCCACACCCCCTATGGGCCAAGCCCTCTACCAAGACTGGCTCGCCTCCCACAAACCCTTCCACTGGCTCGCAGAGTTCTACTCCATCGTCCACGACAACGGCGGCTTCGACGTAATCATCGGCAATCCACCATATGTAGAATACAACAAAAAGAGCGCTAAAACTGGCAAATCCGTTTCTGAAATATATACCTTAAATGGTTATAGAACCATCGAATGTGGCAATCTGTATGCCTATGTTATTGAACGGAGTAAACGATTTTCAAAGTCGTCTACCAGGGTCGGTTATATCGTTCCTTCAGCAAGTATAGGAACACCTCGTATGGAGTTATTATTTCGTGAGCTTCAGAAAGGGGCATTATGGACTTCGATTTGGGATGAAAGGCCTTCCAAACTATTTGACGGAGTTGATACTCAAATATGCATCCATTTGTATACCTTACAAGAAAATTGTCCTGCTTTCATCACGCGGATGATTCATTGGCATACTGAGATGCGACCTTTCATCTTTAAAAGTCTTTCTTTCTATGGGTATAACAAAAGGTTACGTTGTGCCCTCGTGGTGCCAAAGGTCCAAAACGAAACTGAAAATCAGATTCTTAATAAGATACATCTTAACAGCTGTTCAATTACCTTTTATAGCAAACCATCATATAATACTAAAAAAATCTATTATAAAAATGCCGGTGGCAGATATTGGCGTCTTGTGAAAAGCTTTCCAACTTTTTATCAATCTGAAAAAGGGAAAGAAAACACCTCTACTGAAAAAATTGCATATATTGATTCTCAGTTATTGGCTACAACAGTCTGTAGTCTGTCTTCTTCCATTTTCTATTGGTATTGGAGAGTCGTTTCCAACTGTCGTCACCTAACCAATAGGGAACTTGAATCCTTCAGAATTCCCCAAAACTTGCCCCAGAACTTATTTGATGACCTTTTCTGCCATTATGAGGCAGACTTAAGGAAAAATAAAAGCAGATCCACCACTAATAACAAAAATTCAGGAGAAATTCAACAGGATTTTTATTATGTGAAGCAATCCAAGGTTATCATTGATGAGATCGACAAGGTGCTGGCTAAGCATTACGGGTTTACCGAGGAGGAGCTCGACTTCATCATCAACTACGACATCAAATACCGCATGGGCGACGAACTCAACTCCAACGACAATGAATAAGCCAACTCCTAATCTTAATAGAATAGAGCATTATTTTGGCACCTATCAAAATTCAATTATCAATCTGCGATATAATCGCATTAAGTTTACCACCATTTGTGTGGTATTAGATTATTTCGCTATGGTATACGGTTTTACAGGGAATATTGTGCCAAAATCAAAAAATCAACTGGTTGAAATGGTGTTGTTTCAAGCAGGCTATAAGAAAAAATGGAAAGTTTGGAATAAATGTCGTAACAAGAAAAATAGATTGCTGATCAAGACAGCGTTGGAGCAAATGATAATGATGGGACTTCTCTGTTCACAATATGGTTTGTTGACTGTTACCGATTATGGAAGAGAGGCATATAAAGGACAAGAGTTTCATAAGGCTCTTTGTGATATAAGCGCAACTTTACAGTCAAGGACCATTTCCATTATAGCTGTAGTAGTGGCCCTTATATCCTTGTTACTTACGCTTTTATTACGGAGTTAAGAGATGGAGACACCTACATGGCTTGGCAACCATAAGTTGTTGAAGCGCAAGGAGGTGATCGGCTTCTTTGCCTCGCGCCATACTGTGCCAGGGTCGGTGCTACCCACGCTCGACTGGGCGCACGCCATGGAGCGGCGCGACGACGCGACCGTGATGTCGGGATTCCAGTCGCCAATGGAGCGCGAGGTGCTCGACATCCTGCTCCAAGGCCAATGCGGCATCGCCATGGTGCTCAACCGCAAGATCTACTCCCAGATTCCCCCCCGATTCCGCCAAGCCTACGATGCCCAGCGGCTGCTATTCCTCTCTCTGGAAAATTCATCCATGCGCCCCTCCACTATCCAGGCTGCCCACCGCAACGAGTACATCGCCTCCTGCGCAACCACATTGGTATTCTCCTCCGTCACCCCCACCTCCTCCCTTTATCCCCTCACCCAATCCCATCCCACTCCGCCAATCTTATTGCTCTAATCGGCAAGATAAATTTTGGAACTGCTACCTTTGGGTTGGGTGATTGGAAATCATATAATCGAGGGGGAGCGGGATTCGCTCACCCCCTCGGTTACTCCTCTTTATTTTCTTGCCTAAATCCTTTGGGGGTTATTAACAACAATCCATTCCCCATCTTTATCGCCTCCTTTCCTTAGGAGCAACCCCATTTCCTTAAGTTTGGATATGTCGCGTTCAACAGTGCGCGATGTCACCGACAATATCTCCGACATTTGGCGTGCAGAGATTGTCGGAGAGGTTTTGGTGAGATTGAGTATTTTAGCCTGACGCTTAGGCAGTTGCTTCTCCGACACATCTCCGACATTTTCCTTGTCGGTGATGGCAAAAATGATGGTTTGGAATTGGGTTGGGGTTGACTTAAATTGGGGATGAATTTCAGGCTCGTAGCCTGCGAGGGCTTCTGTTTCTTTGCAGATGCGAGTTAAGCCGCTCCCTCGCTTCTCCATATAATCTAACTGCGCCATCACGTTTGCCAGAACAGGATTCCGACGCTCGGATGAAACATCGGATATGTCCCAATCTTGAATCAGGGTACCGTTGTACATTCCTCCAGGGGAGGTGACGACAATGCGGTCATCATAAATGTCGAGATGGACTTCCCCTCCCACCACGGTGTAATCGCGATGGATAAAATGGTTTACCAACGCCTCGAGCACGGCTCGTTCGGCATATTCAGTTTTGTTCTTGCGACCCTCGGGTAATTTCTCCCAACCTCTACGGGTGTTGGCTTTAACGAAATTCATGGCCTCACGTAGGAGCATCAACACATTTGATGTAAATTCAGCGTCGTTGATGGCATCGCCTTTTTCTTTACCATCCCAGCGGGTACAATAGAGTCGACACTGATCTAATGGACAGTCGTCGGCAAACAAGGCTCCGGCGTTTGTGAGGGTGCCAACATTGTTGACAAGTCCAAACGAGAGGAGGAATTTCTTATTCCATTCTTGTCCTGTGCGGTTAGTGAAAGTATTGCTCGGAGATGACTGGAACACTTTCATCGCCCATACGCACAAAGGCCACCCGTTGACCGTTACCTACATAATAGTAAGGGGTATAACTCCCGGAATGAACCTTAAGTTGCAGGATGTCGAGGTTGTCAATCTTATGAGGAATCATCTCGACTTCGGGCAATGGATCCATATAATCACGAATTTTGCTGCTTATAACCTCACAAGTGTGTTGAACGTCAGATAGATCCTTTATGGTAGTATCGTTGTCGACGCCGAAAAAGAGTGAGCCACCCAAGCCATTGGCGAAGGCGCTAACAGATTTCAGCCAACTTTTTGGCTTATTTTCTTCAAGCATCAGCTTATAATCGTAGGCTGTGCATTCGGCGATCAATGATTCTAACTTCATCAAGAGGCGTTGAAAATGGACGAGCACAAAATTAGTAAAATTTTAGTTTCCCAGCAAATGGGCGTTATAAGGAGGGGTGCGGGATTCGCTCGCTCCCTCATTAGTGATATAATGGGTATAAAACATCAGCGATGGGGTCGGTGGTGCCGACCTTATCGCTGATGGGAGAAGTGGGTTTACTTCTTGGTGGGGAAGAGGGAGAGCCAAAGGGTGAGGAGGGGCGGGGCGGCGATGGCGATCAGGAGGTAGATGAGAAAGTTGCGGTGGATGTGAGAGAGGTGGGTGTGCCAGTCGTGGAGAGCGGCGAGGGATTGGCGTTGGGCGACGATCGGCTGGGTTTCCACTGCGGGTGTGGGGAGCGGCTTTAGACCGAGGGCTTTCAGTGACTCTTCGGGCATCTCTCGGCGAGCCTTGCAGTGAGCGAGGTAGTCAGCGTAGTCGTCGGAGGCGTGGCTCAGGTGGTCGATCAGGTCGCACTCGGTTGGGGTCATCCTGGCTTTAGGTTCGTAGCCCATTCCCAGGGCCACGAGATAGGTGCTGACTGTGAGACCGCAGCGGTCGGCATCGGCCTCGATCTTGGCCTTCTGGTCACGTTGACGTAGACCTTCAGGCATGATTTGCGCACCTCTTGGGGCGCTAAAAGTTTAGGTTGTTTCATCTCTATAATTGATTTGATTGGTTTAAAATTGTCCATAGAAGCGAGCCTGGGAGCCTCGGCTTGGTCGACTGCGGCGACCAACAAGATGCCACTTGGGAACAGCCCCTGAAAGGTGACTGGGCCCACTTGGCGTATCTTGAATCTACACTTCCCTTTCGTCCCTGTTCCTCACCCCAACGGGGGCGTTACAACGAGGAACATCAAAGATGACGTAAATAGCTGATTGACATGGTTAACGTATATGGTCAATGGCATCTCGCTCAGCTTGTTAAGGGTGTCACTATCGGAGCCGCAAAGCGGCGAGTTGGCAATAACACCGTACGACCGACGAAGGAGGGAGTGCGGTGATAGAAGGGGAAGAGAGGAATCTCTGAGGTATTTGAGCAATTGCGAGCGCAGCGAGGGAGCCGGAGGCCAATTGCGAATCTCCCCTGCGGTAACACTCGGCTTCGGCCGACCACGGTCGGCTCCCCGCCAAGATGGCGGCGAAACCTCGAATAGCATCGCTTCTTGAAACGGAGGGTGAGTGCCTCTTGCTATCCACGGGTTCCCTGCGGTCACCCGCGGTTATTGCCACCCTCACCGCGTTGCGGTTCCGAAGACGCATCTTCCCGAGGTAAGACGAGAAGGATTCTTCGGGGGATTCGTTGTTCTTATTCTTTGATTTCATGCTTTAGGTTGGTTAAAGGAGAAAAGGGAGAAAGGATGAAAGAAGTTGGTTGTCATAACTTAATTTCTTGTGCCTTACCGACTTTCCTCGGGGTTAATGATTGATTTATTTTCGATTTGGGTTTCGGACATGCAAGGCAAGATTCTCATCCCTTCGGGTGACCCTTCTTGGGTTGAAGTTGCGGTCAATTTGAGATCAACCATGAATGCCGCGAGATGGGGATTTCCCGCTTTCATCTGCTCGACCGCCACTCCAACTGTCGGGTCCATCAATAGGAAATCAGCGATGTCGAGTCCATCCTTGCGCTGCTCGTCAGTGGCGATCTTTGAGAGGTAATTTCTCGCTCTCGACTATCACCACTTGTTGTGCCTGATTGTCACGCAGAAGATGCTCGCCAAACAGGCATTGCTGAAGATTCATCTTGATTCCGAGCAATGAATGCGTCCAGATTACAAGGTCCTCAGGCTCTTTGATGCGATGCCCGGTAGTTGGCGCACAGCTGAAGGCACATCGACAAGTGGATTCTCCGCGAAGTACATCTTCGGCGTGAAATGATACCCGCAAGAGTTTTGGTGGTCGCAACGGCCAACATGTTCGGGAAAAGTCACCCGCCCCTCCTCGTCAACATAGCGGGTGAAGCACCGGTGACGATGGCACGCGGGACAAGCAATCTTGCTCCCAGGACGGTATTTTTGAAGGTGGAATCTGTAATAGGTCATAAATTTGCTTTGGACTTTCGGACTTTCGGACTTTCTGATAGTTCAGAAATCCGATAGTCCAGTTAGGATTTAACCACGCGATACTGGCCATGAGCCACATTCTCAATCTTGCCTTGGGCTACCAATTGGTTGAGCAAAGCATAGACCGAGCTGCGCCCCAGCCTTACAAATTCGCCCGCAACCAAGGCATCCTCCGTCTTGAACGCGTCACCGACAAGTGCTAAGAATTGGTCGGCCTTCGACTCCTTGTTGACCTCGTTGCGCAACACCTCATCCAATCTGCGATAGCTATCCTCGAAGTAGGTTCCGAGGGCTATGGCACCTTCGACCGATTGCATGTCAACTTGGCCACATTCACCTTCGCCAGCTGCCCATCGGAGCAGTTGGAGAACCAGTGAGATTCTCGCCACGACCATGTGCTGCTTACCCGCTCGGGTGTCAACCTCCGAGTCGGGCTATCTCGCTCACTACCTTGGTTTGGATCGTGCCGATGATACTGGCGCACGGCTTTTGGAGGTATAATGGGATGTCGGCATTGACACGTGACACCAAGATTGGCGAGTTGCTGAACAGCGACAACAATAACTCGTTGAATGAGCTGTCGTTATATCTGCGGGCCATCTTGAAAAGCGAGATGATTTCATTGACGCAAATCAGGATGCCGCGATGATTGTCGTTCAACACGCGGGCGAGTTTTTCCGGCGTGATGTCCGACACGACCGTCTGTTGGAGTATAGGCCGAGGGCCAATATTGTCGGATTTCTCCTTGATGGCCTTTTGATAAGCCGAGATTTCGACCTTGTATTTGGCTATGGCTTTGGAGTCCGACTGGTAGACCGGGGCAAGCAATGCGTTGATTGGCGGGGTCTTGCCGACAGTTGGGCGACCAACTAAAATGGTGTACAACGAAGGGATGAGGTTCCACCCTGTCCTCACCTTGATGGCGTGGGTGGCACCGATCAATCCGGCGGCAACAGTCAAGATCACGGCACAAGTGTACTCAACGCGGAAGCCGTTGGTATCCCTAAGACGCAACACTACGGAGCGTAACTTTTCGGGGAACACGTCCAACGGGAAACCGTGATGCTCCAGGCGCATAGCCTCTTGCTGCAGGTTATCGACAATCATTTGCGAAATGGATTTCTCGCTCATGACCAACGGGATTTAGGCCGACGGGTAACACCTCGGTTAATAACTTCTTCGGGCGATGGCTCAGACAATCGCCGGGAGTTCTCCCGCCACGCCATCAGTTCGGAGCGGCGGAACTGGAGATGTTTGCCCGGTCGGTAATGCGGGATTCGTCCCTGGCGAGTCAAGGTGTAGATGGTTGACTTGGCTAAGTGTAATAGTTCAGATGCCTCGTCGATGCCCATGAAGTCGTTTTTGTCCTTGACAGGTTGTTTGGTGGATTTTAGTTGGGCGATGTCGTTGCCAATCTCCTCCACAAGTTCGATCAGATGGCCGACGGCTTGAGGGCGTTCCTCAAAAAACGGGGAAATAGGGCCATGATTTTGAACTCTCCACCTGGGACACGAACCATAATAGATTGATGAAATCCGTATCGGGTGAATAGGTGGTCTGTCGGTTCTCCAAGCCTGTTATCTCACCCAAGTAAAAATTAGACTGCAGGGCGTTACTCGTGCGTAAATCCTCAAAGGGTGAGTAGGTGATTGTGAACCCAAAGGAAATGGGCGACTGTTCTGGCAAGTAGGTTAATTGATTCCCTACATACACTTTTTTCTTCTCGAAATTAAACGCGCACTGGTCTCCATACTTGTCCCAAAACGGGTCAACCCAATATTTGTGCCTGATGCCAGGGACAATAACTTCGTCCACGGCGGCGAAAAGGCGCGTCAATGGGAACGTGTATGTCGCATCGGGAAGCAAGGTGATGACTCTTTTGTTGTACACAGTTGTGGTGGACCCATCCGAGGATCCCGCTCCAATGGTGATGCCGCTAGCCAAAGTGGCGCCCGCACCGCTGATGCCCAAAGCTCCTGCCGCGGCCCCCAAATTAAGGCTGGCTCCCGATCCGGTGGTATGGGAGGTAGAGGTGGAAGTGGGGTTATAATACGAAAATGATTGGCCACAACGAGTGAAGAATGAGTTGCCCAAATCAATAAACAACATCTTGCCCGTCTTGTTGTGGACTGTGACACAGAGCGCTGGGTTTCGGAATGGGGCCACCTCCGAGGATATGTCGACATGAGCACCGAATCGATCTTTGACGGCCACCTCTTTGACCTTGATTTCAACATTGTCGTCAATTAGCATGGATCCATCCTTTGCGAAGAAACGCGCGTTGATGGCTTCGGCCTTTTTCTTGGGATTGGGGCACAGCGGTTTCAGTGGACGGTTGATTTGGGCTAAGATCGCCTTATTTTTGTCGTTGCTGCTTGCGCTTAGATCCTTGGCCTTGACAAGTTTCACCACTTCTTGGGTTTGCGAGGCGGTTTCCGCTTGGGTGGTTGGGGCGCTTATTTCAGTACATGACAAAATTTGAATTCTTAAATTTAAATATCTGATTTACAG
>JAJBVP010000239.1 GCA_020859755.1 Bacteroidales bacterium
GCACTACGATCCACGGCTTGTCGATTAACATTTTTTGTTGAACGGAGCCTAAAAACTTCCAACTACTACAAGACTCCCCCCAGATGGAAAGAATAAAGGTAAAAATCATCAACCGCTCCCACCATCCCCTGCCCTGCTACGAGACCCCCTCGTCGGCAGGCATGGACGTGCGTGCGTTCCTGTCCACCCCTATCATGCTGCAGCCCGGTGAACGCGTGCTCGTCCCCACGGGTTTGTACATGCAGTTGCCCCAGGGTCACGAGTGCCAAATCCGTCCCCGTTCGGGCCTGGCCCTCAAGCATGGCATCACCGTGCTCAACACCCCCGGCACGGTCGACGCCGACTACCGCGGCGAAATCAAGGTGATTCTCATCAACTTGTCCAAGGAGCCGTTTGTTATTAACGACGGAGAGCGCGTGTGCCAAATGGTGATCACCGACTATACCCACGTCGAATGGGAGTCAACCGACCGCCTCGACGAAACAAAGCGCGGCGACGGAGGCTTCGGCCACACGGGCTTGAATTAAAAGCCGCGGCCTTTAGGCCCAGAGGACGAAGGCTCCATAAGGCGGAGCCTGAGGATAAAGGATAAAGGGTAAAGGCCCAGGATTCCCGGGATGCACGGGACGCCCGAGATTCCCGAGATTCCCGGGATTCCCGAGACGCCCGGGACGCCCGAGATTCCCGGGATGCACGAAAGAAACGAAAATTAGTGTCAAGTGAAGAAGCTGCTTTTATATATAGTGCTGGCGACGTCGCTGGCAGCACTGGCCGCCAAGGACGACGCATGGAGCCGTGGCGAGCAAGCTCGCCATGCCGACTTCCTGTTCATGGAGGCCATGCGTCAAAACGCCCTCGAAAACCACGACGCCTACTTCGAGCTGCTCAACCGAGCCTACGCCCTCGACACCACCCAAACGGCCGTCGGACACGACCTCGGATACCTCAAAATGATGATCGCCGACAACGACACCACATTCTTCAAGGACGGTTACCGATTGATGGCCAAGCATTTCGCGGCTCATCCCGAGGATTACTACTCCTCGATGTTCTACGGCCAAATCAACGACCGATTGCGCAACTCCAAGGAGGCGATACGCGTGTGGTCGACCCTCGACTCGCTTTTCCCCGACAAAATCGACGTCACCGTCAAGCTCGCCGAGGCCCTGAGCGCTTCGGGCGAGCCCGACAACATCCGCCGTTCCATCGACGTGTACAATCGCGTGGAGGTAGCCGAGGGGAAGGACGTGGGTATCACTTCCCGCAAAATCCGCTCGCTCTACTCCCTGGGCGACACCGCGGCTATTAAGAGCGAATTGCGCTCGCTGCTGGCCGCGTCGCCACGTTCATCCGAGTTCAACATCTACGCCGGTGACCTGTCGATGGCCCTCTCCGAGCCCGACACAGCCCTGATGTACTACAATCGCGCCTGCGAATTGGACTCCACCAACGGCATGGCGTTCTTCCAGCGAGCCAACCTCTACCGTGAGCTTGGCGACTCGGTGGCGTTCGACCGCGAGGTGTTCACCGCCCTGCGACAGGACAACCTCGACCTCGACGCCAAGTTGCAGATGTTCAAGGGGTATATCCAGGAACTTTACTCCGACTCGCTCCAGCAACCTCGCATCAACTCGCTCTTCAACGTGCTGCTCGAGCAAAATCCCCACGAGGTGGACGTGCGCGACCTATACACCGCCTACCTCATCGCCATTGACGACTTCGCAGGAGCAGCCGAGCAAACATCCTACGCTCTCGACATCGACCCCTCGGACGTGGAGCGCTGGCGCGCACTCGTTTCGCTCTATTTCCAAGCCGATGACAACCCCAAGGCTATCCAAGCCGGCAAGAACGCACTCCACTACCACCCCGACAACGCACAGCTGTGGTTGATCACCGGTAGCGGGTACGCAATGGAGGATTCCACCGATCAAGCCCTCGAATACTACGCCCGCGCCCTCGAGCTCGTCGACAGCACCAACTTCTCCCTCAAGGCTCAGATTATGGCGTCAACAGCCGACGCTTACTATAAGCAAAACAACGTGGACAAAGCAATCGAGCTTTACGAGCAGGTAGTGCAGATCGACCCCGGCAACCTGCTGGCTCTCAATAATTACGCCTACTACCTGGCTTGCGAGGGTCGCGACCTCGACAAGGCCGAGCAGATGAGCGCCATCACCGTGCGCGACAATCCCCAGAACTCCACCGCATTGGACACCTACGCGTGGGTGTTCTTCAAAAAAGGCGACTACTCCATGGCCCGCCAGTATATCGACGCTGCTATCGCCAATATGGACGAGACCGAGGAGAACGCCGAGATCTACCACCACGCCGGCGACATCTATTTTATGGACGGCAAGCCCGACGAGGCCCTCGATTTCTGGCGCAAGGCTCTCAAGCTCGACCCCGATGACGAGCTTCTACAGCGCAAAGTGTCGCATAAGACATTCTTCTACAAGTAATTACCGCAATGAAACGCATATTCTTATATATCCTGCTTGTGGCTGTGCTCGCCATGGTATCCTCCTGTAAGTCAAGCAAGGAGGTGACCAGCGGCACGTCGGCTCCATCCGCCTCGATGTCCACCCCCAAGGCCGCTGTGGAGGCCGCGTTAGCCACCTACAGCGACTGGGAATACCTGTCGGTGCCGGTGAAAGTGGAGGTCACTTCCCCAATTAAGCAATCCCTTTCAGGTCGCGCCTATATGGTCAAGGACAAGAGCGTGTACATATCCTTGCGTTTCATAGGCATGGAGGTTGCCACCGTCTACGTCACCACCGACTCGCTCTACGCCACCATGAAGCCAGGCAAATACTACCTCGCCGAAGACCTCGCCTCAATCCTGGCCGACGTTCCCTTGACCGTGGGCGACGTGCAGTCGGCCATCCTCGGACGTATGTTCACGCTTTCCGACAAGGAGCCTGTGCGCCTCGCCCGCGAAGCCGTGGCCGGAGCCTCCTCCGACGCTTGGCAAATCACCCTTGCCGTCCCCTCCTACCCCGACGAGAAATACTCTTTCACCGGCCGAGGCGCCGACCTCACCTCCCTGGCATTCATCCACAACGGCTCGCAAGCCGCCACCCTGAGCTACACCGCCCCAGTCACCACCGTGGCAGGCGCTTTCGCCCCCAAGGCCCGACTCACGGCCCAAATCCCCAAGGCTTCGGTCGACGCGTCGCTCGCCTGGACTTGGAAGGACGCCCAATGGACCGCCGCCGATATCCGATCCTGGAAGATGCCTAAAGGCTACACCCGAGTGAGAGGCACCGACGCCGTCAAAATCCTCTCTTCCGTAATATAGACCCCCTACCCGACCCTAAATGAACCGCTTTATCACGATTTTGCTCACTTTCCTTTTGGCGTTTGCTCCACTGGGCGCCCCCACCCTCTACGCCCAAAAATCCACGCAAAAAACCACCCAGCAGAAGAGCTCCAAGCGGTCAACATCCAAGAAATCCTCCTCCAAGAAGTCCACAACGTCGACCAAGAAGTCAACTACCTCCTCCAAGAAGTCAACTACCTCCTCCAAGAAGTCGACCACGACAAAAAAGCCGACCACGCCGGGCAAGGGGACAAGCTCCCAGCAGAGCGTCAAGCAACAACAGAAAGCCACCTCACAGGCCATCCGCGAGACCAATCGCCAAATCGAGCTCAACACCAAGGAGACCACCCGCCAGCTCAACACCCTCAACCTCCTTTCGGCCGAAATCGCCGAGGCCGACCAGTCGATCAGTCGACTCAACACCTCGGTCGACTCCCTCAACCGTTCCATCGCGGCCATCAACGACACCATCTCACAGCTCGACCAACGTGTCAAGGCCATGAAAGGGAAATATGCCGTCGCCGTCAAGCGTTTCCAGGGTCAAAACCGCACGATGTCGCCTCTGGCGTTCATCTTCTCCTCCGACTCCTTCGCCCAAGCCTACCGCCGCTCCCGCTACCTCAAGCAATTCTCCCGCTGGCGTGAGCGCAAAACCGCCGAGATACACGACGCGCAAAGCGTGCTCCAAGCCAAGCGCCAATCGCTTGCGTCGCTCCAGCAACAGCGAAAATCCACCCTCAAGGACATCTCCATCGCCCGCGCCACGCTCCAGAACAAGCGCACCGAGACCGACCAGCTGGTCGAGTCGTTACGCAAGGAGAAAGGTTCGCTGCAAGCCGTCCTGCGACAAAAGGAGAAGGAGGCGCGCGACCTCGACGCACAGCTCCAGCGACTCATCGCCGAGGAGCAGGCACGTCGTGAGCGTGAAATCGCCGAACAACGCCGCCGCGAGGAGGCCGCTCGCCAAGCTCGTATCGCCGAAGAGAAGCGTCAGGCACAATTAGCCGAGCAACGCCGCCTGGCCCAAGAGCAGCGCCGCCAAGAGGAGGAAGCCGCCGCACTCGCCGCCAAGCAGGAGGCCGAGGCTCGCGCCGCCAAGGCCGAGGCCGAAAAGAAGGAACGTGAACTCGCCGCCGCTCGCGAGGCCGCCGCCAAGCAAGCCGAGGCTGCCAAGCGCGAGGCCGCCAAGCGCGAGGCCGAGAAAAAGGAAAAAGAGTTGGCCGCCGCCAAGCGTGAGGCCGAAAAGAAAGAAAAAGAGGCCGCCGAGGCTAAGAAAAAAGCCCGCAAAGAGGCCGCCAAGCGTGAGGCCGAGCGCAAGGCCGCCGAGAAGAAAGAAAAAGAGTTGGCCGCGCAGCGCGAAGCTGAGCGCAAGGCCGCTGAGAAAGCTGCCGCGGCTAAGCCATCCATCCCCGCCGCTCCGTCCAAGCCGGCCCCCTCGGCCGCCGACCTCGACTTGCAAGCCAAGGCCGAGGTGAAGTTGTCGGGCGACTTCGAGAGCAACCGCGGCCGGCTTCCCTACCCCGTTACCGGGAAGTACTCCATCGTAAAACATTTCGGGCGCCAACGCCACCCCGAATTGAAATACGTCGAGACCGACAACTCGGGTATCGACATCCAGGTGACCCCCGGCACCAAGGCCCGCGCCATCTTCCCCGGCACCGTGTCGGCAATCTTCCGCCAGCCTGGCTACAACAACATCGTGATGGTGCGCCACGGCTCCTACCTCACCATCTACGCCGGCCTGAGCAACATCGCAGTGAAAACCGGCGACAAGCTTGCAGCCAACCAGTCGATCGGCACCGTCTACGCCGATCCTGACGACTCCAACCGCTCGATCCTCCACTTCGAGATACGCCGCGAGAAAATCAAGCTAAATCCCGAAGAATGGCTACGATAGCTGACAAGGAGCGTGGAAGCCTCGCCCGCAACACGCAATCCACCTCCACGAGCAAGAAGGTGCTGAAAGCCATGAGTCTGTTCGGCTCGCTGCAGGTGATCCAAATCTTATGCTCGGTGATCCGCACCAAGCTGGTGGCCATCTGGATAGGAGCCGAGGGCGTGGGCCTCTTCGGCCTCTACAACGGAGCCATCGAAATGCTCTCCTCGGCCACACAACTGGGCATCCGCACGACCGCCGTGCGCGACATCGCCTCGGCCTCAGCCTCCCGCATTGCCCTGATTATCGCCGTCGTGCGACGCTGGGGATGGTGGCTCGGCATGCTCGGCGCCGTGGTCACCATCGCTTTGGCCATCCCCCTGAGCCAATGGACTTTCGGCGACGATTCCCACTCCTGGGGCTTCGTCTTGCTCTCAATAGTGATGCTCAGCACGTCGATTACCGCCGCCGAGCAAACTGTAATGCAGGGGCTCGACCAACTCAAGCGCTTGGCCCAAGCCTCGCTCTGGGGCTCGCTCGTGGCCTTCCTGGCCGTTATCCCCATCTACTACTTCCTGCGCGCCGACGGCATCGTCCTGGGCTTCGTTCTCTACGCCGTCGTCACGTTAATCGTTTTTTTCGCATATCGTTCACGAGGCGTTACAGCGTTACAGCGTTACAGCGATAAAGCGAAAATCGACAATAAAGAAGCTTGGCGCGAGGGGATGGGATTCGTGCGCCTGGGCGTGCTGATGACCGTGTCGCTCTTCGCCGCCCAACTGGCCGCCTACGCTTTCATCGCTTACCTCAACACCTACGCCGACACCGCCACCGTGGGCTACTACAACGCCGGCTACACGCTATTCAACCGATACGTTGGCCTGATCTTCACCGCCATGGCAATGGAGTTTTACCCACGCCTTGCGCGCGTGCAGCACAGCCCTCGCCGCACCTCCCTGTTCGTCTCCCACGAATTGGGACTAATCTGCTGGATACTGCTTGCTGTGGTCACATGGTTCATCGTGCTGGCACAGCCGATGGTGAGGTTGCTCTACTCGTCGGAGTTTCTGGTGATTGTGCCGTTCATCACCTGGGCGATCGTGGGCGTGACGCTGCGCGCCTCGTCGTGGTGCATGGCGTTCACGATCCTGGCCCGCGGCGACGGCAAGGTGTACCTTGTCACCGAGGTAACCAGCGCGGCTATCGGATTGGCACTCAACATCCTTGGCTACCACCTGTGGGGTCTCGTGGGACTGGCCGCAAGCTACATCGCATGGTACGGGGCCTACACCCTGATCACATGGGTGGTGTACCGTCTACGCTACGGGATGTCGCTCGATGCCCGCGTGGCCACCCTTACGTTTCTTACGCTTATCGTCACCGCCGGCGCTGCCGCCCTTATGACCCTCGACCTTTGGCCGGCCGCACTCGCCCTCGCCATTTTGGTCACCACCACCTCGGCCCTGCGCCTACGCCGCGCTATATAGCAACTCCATCCCCGCTATATTTTTCCTCCTTCTGCGTTTCTTTAATCCTTTACCAATCAGGAAATTGCCACTTTTTCGATACTATATTTTGGCCTAAAAAGCGAGGAAATCGGGGATTGCGGCTTTTACCTTTGCGAAAAACAATTTTTCACCCTATTTCGCAATGAAACCCCTAAAATCCCTATCATTAATCCTTGCCTTGGCCGCATTAGCTGGCCCCTCAACAGCTCTGGCCGACAACAACCCCGTGGCAGCCCCCGAAGCCGTTGTCACCTCGGGTGATATGCGCTTCACAGTGCTTACACCCCAGATGATACGTATGGAATGGCGTTCAGGAGCCGACAAATCGTGGACCGACGACGCAACATTTGCTGTAATCAACCGCCGCCTGCCCGTCCCAGCCTATACCACCGAGCAAAAGGACGGCTACCTGTATATCACCACCGACGCCCTCCAGCTACGTTATCGCGTCGGCGCCTTCCCGGCCACCAATCCCGCATCGGCCGACAACCTCAGCATCTCTATGGATCTCAACGGCCTACCAGTGTTGTGGTATCCCGGAAAGCCCGACGCCCTCAACCTCAAGGGCACCTGCCGCACCCTCGACTCGCAAAACGGCGACAACAAGCGATCGGAGCTGGAGCAGGGGCTGGTTTCACGCTCAGGCTGGGCTATTATCGACGACACCGGCACTCGGGGCGACGGCTCCAAATCCCTGCTCTTGGAGCCTAACGACATCGCCGGATTCGACTGGCTGAAACTACGCGACGATTCCGAGTCGCTCGACTGGTACTTCCTCGGCTACGGTCACCACTACAAGCAGGCGCTCTACGACTTCACCCTCATCTCGGGCAAGATCCCATTACCCCCACTCTACGCTTTCGGATACTGGTACAGCAAATACCAGCGTTACACCTCCGACGATTTCATGCAACTCGTCACCGAGATGGAACAAAACGACCTACCGCTTGACGTGATGGTGATCGACACCGATTGGCACATCAACGGCTGGACCGGCTGGAGCTGGAACCGCGAGCTCATTCCCGACCCGCAAGGGCTCCTCGATTGGCTCCACAACCACAATCTCAAGGTGACACTTAACCTTCACCCCGCTTACGGCGTGGAAAACAACGAGGACAACTACCAGGCTTTTGTCGACGACCTCGGGGGGGTACCCGAAGGCACCACCACCGTGGAATGGAACCTTGAGAACCCGCGCTTCTACCGCTCACTCTTCGACAACATAATCCGCCCTCACGAGGACGAGGGCGTCGATTTCTGGTGGCTCGACTGGCAACAGGAGTTGACCAGCAACAAGGTCGACGGACTGGGACACACCTTCTGGTGCAACCACGTGTTCTTCAACGATATGGCCTTGGCCCACCCCGAGCGTCGCGCGATGATTTTTCACCGCTGGGGCGGTTTGGGCAACCATCGATACCAGCTTGGCTTCTCGGGCGACAGCCATTCCAATTTCGCCACCTTGGCCTTCCAACCCTATTTCACCGCCACAGCCTCCAACGTGGGCTACGGATACTGGGGACACGACCTGGGCGGTCACGTCCAAGACGGAGCCAACAACGCCGAGCTTTTCCTGCGCTGGATCCAATTCGGCGTGTTCACCCCCTTGTTCCGCACCCACTCCACCAACTCCGACAATATCGAGCGCCGCATGTGGAAATACTCCAATTTCCCCCTCATGAAGCAAGCCGTGGAGCTTCGCTACTCGCTCATCCCCTATATTTACACCCAGGCTCGTGGCGCTTACGACACGGGCGTGTCGATCTGCCGCCCGCTTTACTACGACTATCCAGAGGTGGAGGAAGCCTACTCGCAGGAGGGTGAATACATGTTTGGCGACGACATCCTGGTCAACCCCATCACCGCTCCCGCTCAATCAGCCGACCGTTCCATCCAATGGTCGACTTGGCTCCCCGAAGGCTCCTGGTATGACATCAACGCGGGCAAGCTCCTTGAAGGAAACACCACCCACCGTGGCTCCTACACCCAAGCACAAATCCCCTACTTCTACCGCGCCGGGGCTGTCATTCCCAATTATCCGGCGGTGAAGAACCTGAAAACACGCCCCGAAAATCTGATTCTCCAGCTTGCTCCCGGCGCCAACGGCTCTACCTCACTTTATGAGGACGCTGGCGACACCGAGGCCTACAAGGACGGTGAATATGCCCGCACAGCCATCTCCCAGACGCGCTCCGACGCTCTCGCCACCTGCGTAATCTCGCCGATCGAAGGCGACTTCGAAGGCAAGCCCACACAACGCTCCTACACCGTCAAGTTCCTCGGCATCGATTCCCCACTGGAGGTTACCCTCAACGGCTCGAAATATAACGAAACCGCCACACCAACGGCCACCGGCTGGTGGTACGACGCCGCTGCCCGCACCCTCAACGTCAATATCCCTTCCACTTCCACCTCCGACCGCACCGAGGTCCAAGTCAAGACCAAGGAGTCGTCGGTGGCCTCCATCGCTGCCGAAACCGAGCCGGCATTCGATTACTCCTCCGCCCTCAACCTCTTGACCGTGAAGTGGCCTCGGGATTTCGACCTCTCGGTGGTTGACGCCTTCGGCAAGGTGATGTACCTTCGTCCCTTCAGCAATCTGGCCCAGCTTTCAACCTCCTCCTACCCCGAAGGTGTATACCTATGCCGCATCTCGGGCGCCCATGCCGCTTATACCTACAAATTCAAAGTCTAATCCCGCCATAAATCAGCAACAATGAGATTTTTAGCTTCTACCATATTGGCTGTGGTCACATTCGCCACGGCATTCGCCCAACAGCTCCCGTTCACCAACGACCTTTACATGATCGGAGGCGCCACCCCCAACGGCTGGGACAACACCGCAGGCATACACCTCACCACAGCCCCCGGACAAAGCGGACAACTCACTTGGATCGGTGAACTCAACTCGGGCGACTTCAAATTCATCCTCACCCCCGGCACTTGGATGCCGGCTTACAACGCCCTGTGCGAGAACCAGCTCGTAAGCCTCGGTGTCACCTACCCCATGGTCAAAAACCTCAACTACGAGGTGGAGGATCACAAGTTCACCATCCCCTCCAAAGGCACTTACAAAGTAACCGTCGACCTCTCGGACGACGCCAACCCCACCCTTACCGTCATCAACGCCCCAACAGTGGATATCGCCTCTGTCACCGCCTATGGCTCAGCCGTGGCCGAACAGGGAGTGGCGTTGACCAAGGAGAATGATTACACATTCGTCTACGAGGGAGCGCTTCAAGGCGGCGTGATCCGATTCGCCCTTCCCTATGGCCAGTGGATCGTGCCCGTGCTGGAGGACATCGACATCCTCGACCAGGGATTTTTCGTGACATCCTCCACCGAAGGCGGGGGCTGGCGAGTGACAGTGCCCAACCGCCGCTATCGCCTTACCCTCGATTTCCTCAACAACACCCTTACTACCACAACAGTTACCCCTCCCACGGCACTTTATCTCGTGGGCGGGGCTACCAAAATCGGCTGGAGCGCCGACGCGGCCCTGGAAATGCCAGCATCAGCCGACAACCCTTGGGTGTACACCTTCAACGGAGTGCTCCGCAACCGTTTGGACAACGTGGAACCCACAAGCTTCAAAATTCTGGCCCAACTCGACTGGGGACCGACCTCCTACCACCCCGTTACCGACCTCCAAAACGTGCTTGAATCTACTACCTTTGTCGAAAACGGCGACGATTTCAAGTGGACCATCGACCCCTCCCAACAGGGCTATTACACCATCACCATCGACCTCGAGCACAAGACGATGAGCGCATCTTTCGACCGCGAATACACAGGCGCTGAATTTGCCGACAACCTATACATGATCGGCGGTGCCACCGAGGCCGGGTGGATCACCGAAAACGCTATCCCGATGGTGCGCGACGAAAACGATCCGTCCCTATTCACCTTTACGGGCGACCTGCGCTATCGGCAGGAAAACGAGGACCCGCGCCAATTCAAAATCCTCGGACAACGCGGCTGGGGGCCCTACTCCCTCCACTCCACCACCCAAGATGAGGACGTGCTCACATCCACCACCATCGTCGAGGGTGGCGACGACAACAAATGGAGCGTTCCAGCCGACCGTGAGGGCATCTACACCATCACGGTCAACCTCAACGACCTCACTATCCACGCTTCGCTGGAAGGCTACGGGGAGAGCGACCCCGCGGCAGGCGTTACCACCTTGGCTAACGACTTTCCATGCAAGATAACGGCCCTGAATGGCACAATTTTAGTTGACGCCGGCGACCACACCGTCACGGCCACCCTTATCAATCTCCAAGGCCGCATTCTCGACACCGTTACCGCCTACGGCACCTTCACCCTCGGCCACAACCTCCCCTCGGGCTTCTACCTTGTCGCCACCTCCCTCTCCACCCACAAAATCCTCCTCCAATAACGGGGAAATGGGTGTTGATCCGCCCCCGGGTCAACTCTCCTGTCGAGCGTTACGGGATGTGGAACTTGAAGGTCGATACGAGGTAGTTGCCGGCGGAGAGGCCGCGATAGAGGTTGGTGCCCGCATGGACAGTGAGCTGGCGAATCAAGCGGCCCGTCATGTCGTACAGCGGGAGGGTCAATTCCTGAGATGACTCAATGCGCAGCGCGCCGTCGGAGGTCACCGAGAACCGGAGGCCGCTGGCTGCGAGGTCGTCAATGTCGTCACCGTCGCCCTCAGGCACGGTGTCGTCGCCCAAGGCGAGGATCTTGATGGGCGAGGATACCGACGTGGGCGTGGTGACGTACACGCGGAACGGAGCCACATAGTCGCCCGTCGAGCCCCACACGAATTCGGTGCGCATCTTGCCCGAAGCGTCATAATCATCGTTGATCATGTAGGAGCGGGCCGAGGCGATCTCCTCGTAGGTATACGTGCCGTGGAGCGAGTAGCCGTCGGTGGTGGAGATCGTGGCGGCGGGGTTGTCGTCGGTCACCTGCACCGTCAGAGCGGTCTTGGCGGCAGCGGCCACGTCGCTCGAGGCGGTGAGGTCGAGCGCGGTCGACAGCACATTGGAGTACGGGCGGTGGGTGTCGCTCAAGTACTCGTAGACGATCTTCTGGTCGAACGGCTCAGGCTCGCCGCGACGCTGCTGGAAGATCTCGCCGCTGAGGTCAAACTCGTAGTAGCGGGACCCCGGGAAACTGATCAGGTAAGGCACGCGCGAGGTGATAAACCGGTAGCCCTCGTGCTTGACGCCCGTCGAGGTGTACATATTGTGCTTCTCCACGTAGCCACGCGACGAGTAGGCGTAGGTGAACCACGGGTTGGCGTAGTCGTAATCACCCGTCATTTCGCTCAGGCCGTCGATCGTGCCGATCAGCGACTTGGCATGTCCCGGGCGGCAGAAGTACAAGCCCTTTCCGCTCTCGTAGCCGGCCACGGAGCGCAGCCAGTACTCGTGGAGAATCTCGGATGAGCCGTAGAAGTGGGTCAACTCGCCGTGGGAGCGCACGTCGTTGTCGCGGCCCGAGTTGTCGTAGGCCATCACGCGGTTGACAGCGAACGGCAGGCAGAGGCCCTCCCAGCCGCTGTTGCCCTCGGAATAGGCCGCGGGCACGCGCTCGTACCAAGCGCGGCGGGCGACGCCAAACTCCTTGGGAGCGTTGAACGGCTGGCGATCAACCAGGTGCAACTGGTCGTCGGTGGCGGCGAAAGTCCAGTCGGTGGCCGATTTCACGATGAGGTGGCCCTGGATGTCGTTCTCGAGGGTCTGCTCGGTGTAGGCCAGCGGGGCGAGCCACGAGGTGACGGTGTCGGTGTAGACGAGCAGGTTGCGGGTCACGCGGTCGTGCTCGTCCGTCTGGTTATTACTATCGATTTCAAGCGAGGCGATGCCGTTGATGGTGCTCTCGGGCAGGTCGCGCGAGGGGGCATAGTAGATGTCACGTCCATCGTCGGTCACCCACTTGCGGGAGGGCACCATCTTGGAGCCTGTGCCGTAGTCGCGGAAGTCGGAGAAGTCGATGGCGGTAAGGCGGGGATCGGCGGCCACGGCGTCAACGTTGAAGTGGAAACCTTGGTCGACCTTGGAGCCGAGGAAGCCCGAGGCGCGGTACACGCGATTGTCACCACGGTAGAGCGACGGGTAAAGCTGCGTGCCAGCCAAGTCGATGGTCTGGCCGAAGAACAGGTAGTCGACGGGGAACTTAGGCTCGAAGTGGGCGTCACGGCCCTCCACCACGTCCTTGTCGACGTAGCGTGAGGCCTCCTCGGGCTTGCGCTCGAGAGTGTAATTGTGGGCTGTGGAGGCCTCACCACGGACCAGACTGCGGTAGTTGAGGAAGTTGGGCAGGTCGTGGGTGCGCAATGCCTCAGCCGTGCCACCGTAAGCGGCGAATCGATAGTCGCCGTTGCCGTAGTAGTCGTCGAGATAGGTGGTCACCCATGCGTCGCGGCCTTGGAAGCCGTCGGTTACGTTCCCCTCCGAGTCAACATCATGCTCGGTTCCACCCAAGGCCACGTAACGCGCCTTCAGGTATTCGCCGTTGACGTTGTAGGCGATCTTGCCGTAGCGGAAATCCTCCGGGGTGGAGGGGTTGGAGGGGTCGTAGAAGAAGCAATTCTCGGTTGCTCCGGTGGCGGTGTTGACCGCGCCCTGAGTGTAGGAGCCTTTACCCTTCATCACGAAACCGGTGTTGTACACCTTACCCGAGTTCTTGGCCAACAGCGGCGAGCCGTCGGGGAGGGTAAGCGTGTGGCCGTCGCCGTGCCACTGGCCCTTGAACTCGGCGTTGGCGTCAACCGTCAGCTCATCCACTGTCATGTCGTTGACGAGGTAGAATTTCAATCCTTCGGCACTCTTGGGGTTGGCCTTCAGGTCGGTACCCTTCAGGGTCACGCCTTCGTAACCAGTAGCGTTGACCTCCGAGAGGTAGGACACGAAGCGGTTAAGGTCGGCGAGGTCCTCAACGTAGATGCGGGCACCCTCGACGGGCAGCAGGTCGAACTTGCGCGTGCCGTCGGTGGCCAGCATGCGGTGGTAGTTGTGCACCTCCACGTTGGGGTAGGTGGCATCGTCGGCCGTGCCCTTGGTGAAGTCAAGGCCATTGATGGTCATCACGTATTGGAGATCCCAGCCGTTTTGGTACCAGTAGGCAGGGAATTGCACCTGGGCGGTGGTGGCTCCGGCCACGGCTCCGTCGTTGGTGTCAACCAGTTTCACCGTGTCGCCGTCGGGCGACTTCAGCTGCCAATAGGCACCGGCTACGGCCATGGTTTCCTCGTCCATCTCCACCTCCACGTTGGAGGCGTTGGCGTAGATCAACTCGCCGGGCAGCGCGCAGTTCTCAATCACGGCGTTGCCGGTGATGGTGGGGCCGAGCAGGTAGCGGATGGTCAAGTTGATCACGTAGTGGAACTCGGAGGTACCCGTGGTCGTAGTCAATGACAGGCGCACCTTCTCTGGCTCTTGCAGGTGGGCATAGTAGTAGGCCGGATCGGCGTTGTCCATGTTGTCGAAGAGGGAGATACCGAGCAGGGGCTTGTTGGGCGACGCCTCGGTGTTGTGATACGGGTTGGAGGCCGTGGAGGCGTTGGCCACAGCGTCGGCGCTGCCCGCGTTGGTATCCGTGAGGTTGCCGCGAGGGATCATCACGGAGTAACCGTTAGCCGATGTGCTGTGGGCAGTCGATGGGGTGTTGTCGACGGTGAGGTACAGGCGGTAGTCCTTCTCGTAGTGGTCGGGGTTGCCCTCAGCGTCGGTTACCAGTGTGGAGATGTTCTGGAGGTCGGAGGAATAGCCATCGGTGGTGACCTGCTCCCAGTTGACGCTCTCAAGGGTAAGCTCTGAGCCGTCCTGCACGCCGTAGAGGTAGATGAGGTTGTCGTTGTTGTTAAGGGTGAACGGCAGCGGGTCGGTGTAGGTATAGGCAGTCAGCGTCACATTATAATAATAGTTGGAGCCGTTGACATACCAATAGTGCACCTCCTGCAGATCGTTGCAATCGCCGTGGCCAGCGTCAACAGCCTGTGTGCGGGGTCCCATAGAGGAGGACGAGCCGGTCCAGTTGTAATAGGAATCCCAGCCCTCGCCCATGGGGAAGCAGTCGTCGTAAACGTAGTTGTAGTTGCCGTTGTTGTTGTCGGTCACCTTGTAGGCGGCACCGGGGAACACGAAGTTGCCGGTCGATTCCAGGAAGTGGTTGGGATCCTCGTGGTGGTTGAGAGCGTAGATGTAGCCGCCGCCCTCGTCCATGGCCAGGGTCATGAGTTTGATCTCAAAGACGCCGTTGACAGGACCGAAATAGGTGTCGTCCTCGCCGTCAGCGTTCTTGCCGGCGCCCTGGATCTTGAGTGTGTAGCCGTTGTTGATGCCAATCATGTTGGCCGCGGTGCCGATGTTGCGCTGGTCGAATTCGAGCGACGTAAGGTTCTTGATTGCCTGATACTGGTCGTTGCTAAGGTCGCGGTTGGCGTAGTAATTCTCGATGCGGTTTTTCTTGTACTCGCGGTAGGTGAACCCCGAGGAGGGAAGGCCCACGTAGTCGTAACCCGAGGTGTCGGTATTGTCGGTGTTGACGTGGGTGTCGTCGTTGTCGTAGCCGTAGTCGCTCATCGAGTAGAATTGGCCGTTGGCGCCGCGGAAGGCCTGGTCGAAGCTCTCGGAGGAGGTCAAGGCGGCCACGTAAAGCACGTCGTGGAAGAAGCCCACGTAGTTGCGCGTGCGCGAGGTGGTGTGGAGCGTATTGTACAGGCCCGATTGCTCGCGCGTGCCAGGGCTGAGCACCGAGGTCGCAGGGATGGAAGAGTGCATTGCCAACTCGCCGATACGGGTCAACGAGTAGTTGGTAGCGTCAATCGAATTGGTGGTGAAGTCGTTGGCCCCCTCGAGGAACAGACAGCAGTCGGTGACCGAGAACAGGTCGAGGCGCTGCGCCGTGTTCAGCAGTTTGGGGTACTGAGGTGAGTAGTCGGCGTAGCCATAGTAGGCCAGGTCGCAGTTGCGGAAGCCCTCAACGTACACCTTGCGTCCACCGCCGTAGATACCGCCGTCCGACTCGATTTCGTAGAACGTCACGCCGTAGTAGTCGCCACCCTGGGCCACGTCGGCGGCCGTCAGCACATGTGACGACTGGTGAACGTAGTTGCCCACGACGAAATTCCCGCTGGCGTCCTCGATGGTGTACTTGCCATTGGAGTCCTGCTGGAAGATGTAGCGACCCATGATGTCTTGGCCGACGGAGATAGTGACAGGCACATAGTGGCCCGTGCCGATGGTGATATGGTCCTTGATCTCGGCGCCGCTGCCGGGGTTGGTGGCTTTTTCAGTGCCCTCGAAGTCGTTTTCGTTGTATTCAGCGGTGGTGGTATTCAGCGGGTTGCGGTTTTCGATGTTGTCCCAGATGATGATCGACGAGTTGCCCCCGTAGTCTTTGTAATCGGGCAACTTGTCACGGAATTTTTGCACGGTGAACTGGCCGGCGAGTGATGCCGACGATGTGGAGGTGATAAAGCCGCCACCGTAGATGTTGCCGTGGGCGAAGTATTCGTCGCGGGAGTCGCGGCGGCTCTTGCCGTTGCCGATATAGATCTTGATGTCGTCCCAGGTGATGGGGTTGAAGGTGGTCTGGGTGTTGTTGTGGGCGTACTCCTGCGGTGTGTCGTTGTCGACGAATTTGAAGTAGTCGGCGAAGGTGTCTTGTAGTGTCTGGCCAGCGGTTTGAGCGGTGAAGCCCGTGAGATAGGGCTGGTTGGTCGGGTCGAGTTGGTTGAACAGGTTGACCGACATGTACTCGCCCTCGCGCAGCCAGATATCGCGCAGGATGGCCTCCTTGGAAGTGATTTCCGAGTGTTTCCAATTTTCCTTGGCGGCCGAGGAGAGTTCGTCGGTGCGACGTAGCTTGAAGTGGCCGCTCTTTTTGCACAGGTAGTACTGTGGCCAGCCCACGATGATCTGCGTGGAGCCGTAGAGGGTTGAGGCCTCGGAGCCGCCGTAGAGGTTGCTCAACACCATGCCGTCGCGCACGGCGATCTCGGTGTTGCCCACCACCAGGCCCTGTTGCGAGCCGCCAAATACGGTAGCCGCCGAGGGACTATCGTCAGGCTCCAGACCCGCTTTTGTCTCGACCGTCCAATCGGGGTGGAGTTGGCCGGGAAGCATGTGCAGGCGTATGTCGCCACGCACCTCGGTGTCCTTGCCGTAGCCGCCACCGATGAGGGCGAACGAACGGCGTTGCAAGTTGTCGATGCCGTTGACGATGATGCGCTCCTTGGAATACTCGAGCGAGGTGAGGTCGAAGGAGCCAAGCTCGTCCTTGAAGTAGGTCTTGATCAGCTTGATGTCCTCCTCGAGGGTGTCCTCGTCGTACTCCTTGGTCAAGTCGCTATAGAGGTCGATGTGGACGTTGCCCACGGTGCGCCCCGAGTTGAAGCAGCCGCCAAAGATGGAGCATTTCCCCTCGGGGAAGTAGATGTTGCCGTTGATCACGTCGAGATCGGGCACGAGCGCGATCTTGCGGTAATCGTTGTCAACGGGGTAGAGGATGCGCATCGGCCTGAACTGGCTGCGCACCTGCAGGTACACCTTGTCGGTGTAGCCCGAGGCGAGCGTTTTGGTCAAGCCGCCCACATGGGTAACACCCTTGTAGGTGACGTTGGCGCTGTTGGAGCCGCCAACGATGCGGTTGAAGATCACCAGTTGGTAGGGGAACGTCAGGTCGATGGTCTTGTCGGTGAGCATCGAGCCGCTGTTGCCACCCACGAAGAAGTCGCCGATGTAAGCGTCGGTGAGGCCCGAGGTGAGGTTGAAGGTGTCGTCAGAGGCGTTCTTGGGAAGTGCCGTCGTCTCCACAGCTCGCATGTACAGGTCGAGCAGGTAGGGATAGTCGGCTCTGTTGCTCTCGTAGTTGGTGTCGGCCAGGCTCAAGCCGTTGAGAGCCTCAGTCACCTCCATCATGTCGACATCGACGAGGCTCTCGCCGTTGGAGCCGAGGAACACGCCGTTGAGCACCACGTAGTTGCCGATCTGGAACTTGATGTCGCTGGTAACCGCCGAGTTGTTCTTGTCGCTCACTGTCGATGAGTTGCCGCCGCAGTAGACGTAGCCGCGCACGAACGCCTTGGTGTCAGCGTCGGTGCCTTCGATCGACAGGTAGGAACGGTCGACATTGGGTCGGTAGGCGTTGATAGCCTCGAGCTTTTGGGCGTCGGAGGGGGATTGGCCCCCGAAGTCGGCCTTGCGGGGCAGCACGAAGTAGCGGCCGCCGTAGATCGAGTCGTAACGTTCCTCAATCGAGTATTTTTCGGGGTCGAGCGAGGCGTCGTACTGGTAGCGGTAGTTGCCGTTGCCGGCGCAGTAGACGTTGCCCGAAATGGCGCCCGAGATCTTCACGCGGGAGCCGTTGTAGACGTTTCCGCTCACGTCGTTACCGCCGTAAACGTTGTCGATCACACCACGGTTGATCTCCAAGGTGGCCCCGTAGAAATCGTCGCCCACGGTCACCTCGTTGCCCAACTCATCGACCAGCTTAGGCTCGATGTCGCCCACGCGACCACCGCCAAACACCGCGTCGGCGTGGAAATCCGATCTGTCGATTTTCAGCGACAAGCCCTTGCCGGTCGTGGAGTCGAAATATGTCATTTTGCCGAAGTTACCACCCGAGTAAACCGAGCCGAGATGGCCGCTCCGCAGGTTCCACGTGGGCTGGATGTCCATATCGGCCTGATCGTTGCCGCCGAAGAGGCGGTAGATGTGGTACTTGAAGATCACGTCCTCGTCGCCGTCGGCCAGCGAGGTGGAGGTTACTTCCTCGATCTGCTCCTGGTCGGAGAGGTGGAAGGTGTTCCACACTCGCAGCAACGCCTCGGTGCCCTGGAAGCCCGCGCGGGCGTCCATAATGGCCTCCTTGGGATCGTAGTTGACGTTAATATTGGTCTCGTTGATGATGGTCGACATGTCGCCACCGCCGTAGACGTTGATCATCGTGCCTCCCTGGATGTCGAGATAGGAATTGTCGACGTGAGGCACCGCAAAGGCCGAGTAGCCCTCCTTGGTGTCGCCCGCGAGGAGGTATTCGTTGGTGTGGTTGGCCAATCCCGAGGCCAGGAGGAAGGAGCCGTCGGTATAGTACTCCTCGCCCTCGTGCTTGCCGTAGTTGCCGTTGGAGCCGGCGTAGAGGTTGCCCACCAAAGGGAAGCCGTTGTAGCCGTCGGAGGCACCCGGGGTGTCCTTGCCGGGGTTGTCCTCGCTCTCCTCAACCACGGCATTGCGCTTGCGCGAGGAGGTGCTGTTGGCGGGCTCGCCCTGCACCTCGTGCACGTAGATGTAGGTCGAGTACTCGTCGCGCCAGTCGTAATCGGGGTCGTTGGCATCGAGGGGCTGCACGGTGATGTTGCCCGAGATGTCGTTGCCACCAAAGACGGTGCCGGCGATAAGTCGGGAGCCGCCCCAGTCGTATTTGAACTGGGAGTAGTTGAACGACTGGAAGGTGTCGTCGTCATACACCTGGTCGCACAGCTCCACATGGGTGCGCCCGTAGAGGTTGCCCAAGCAGGAGCCGCCGTAAGCCTTGTCGACGTTGCCCGAATAGAGCTGCACCTTGGTGGCCACGGGGGTAGCTTCGTCCGAACCGGTAGGGATGCCCACCGAGCCCATCAAGCCGCCACCGTAGATGGCGCCGAACACGTAGGAGGTCGACTCGTTGCCCATGTACTTGACGTGGGTCTGGCCGTTGACCGAGCCTTGACAACCGCCGCCGAACACGTTCATGCCCACGAAGTTGTTCAACAGGTTGACGTAGGTGTCGCCGTCGACGCGGCTGTCCTCGCCGTAGCCGCCGCCGAACACGCGGCCGATGTTGTGCTGGAGCGACGAGATGTCCTCAAACGTCTCGGGGTCGCGCTCGCTCAGGTGCTCGCCGATGGTGTTGGACAGCACGGTCACCACCACGTCGCCCTGGGTGACGCCGCTCTCGTAGCAGCCGCCGTACACCACGCCGCCGTAGTGGACGAAGTGCTCCGAGGGATTCTCAACTTCGCCCTCGTAGTCGTATTCGCCCTCTTGGGGGTCGAATTTACACTTGGCCGTGAGCTTCATCACGTTGTAACCGTCGCGGCTCTCGCGAGGGCCGCAGTAGGCATGGATATTGCCGTCGGCGTCCTTGGTGTAGGCCAGGGCGTAGCGGGCATTGTTGAGATTGGTGGCGTTGGGGAAGGTTAAGAGGGAGGCGTTGTAGAGGCGCGGGTAGATGGTGGTGCCAGCGTCGGTACCTTGCGTGAGCGTGTAGGAGGTGGAGTAGTTCTTGGCGTCGCTGTTCATGAACGTGGTCCATGAGACGTCGTTCTTGTCGAGGCCGTAGAGGTCGTTGTAGACGATGAGATAGTAGTCGTAGGATGCGTGGGTGACCATGCCGCCCTCAAAGGTGTAATAGAGGTTGTCGGCGGTGCGGTCCATCGTCGTGTAGTCGTCGGAGAAGGCGTACACGCGGTTGGTGGCCATCTCCGAGCCGCCCACGATGCGGTCGAGCACGGTGATGCCCTCGGGGAGGCAGTAGCGGTAGATCGAGCCTTTCTTCTCGGGGTCGATGGCCTTGGAGGGGTCGTCAACCGGGCCTTTGGTGTCGTAGTCCCACCACATGACGTTGTTGTTGGTCATCGAGCCGCAGGAGCCGCCACCGAAGAAGTTGCCAAGGATCACATCCTCGGCGTCGTAGGCGTAGAGGGCCAGCTCGCCGGGCAGCCAGCGCTTGCGTACCACGTAGAGCGGATTGCCGTCCTCGTAAACCTCGGTCTCGAAGGGCATGTTGTAGAACGTCAACTCCACGTCGCCGTTCATCTCGATATTTTTCACGTAGCTGCGGAGCATGTGCTGGCCGAGCATGTCGAAATTGCCGTCGGTTTCCCCTGGAGCGGGGTAGCCGGGGACGTAGTAGCCGAGCTTCTTGTTGAAATACCAGTGGTCGTAGGCCACGTCGCCCATTTTGTCCAATTCGGCTGTCGTGGAGCCGTCGAAAGTGGCCAGGGAGAGGCCCTTGGGTACGGTGTGGTTCTCGTCGAAGCCGTCGCCCTCCGATCCCATGTAGAGCGAGCCGCCCACAGTGACGTGGGAGCCTACATTGACATGCAGGAAGCCGCCGCGGCTCAGGCGTCGGGGATCCTCGAACGGCAGGGCCGTGTTCCACTGGCCCACGGTGCAGGAGCGCCCTCCACCGAACACATCGCCCATGATGGTCATGCGGTCGGTCGAGGAGTTGCCTCCGATGTGCATCGACACCTTGCCCACCATCGGTCGGCAGCGGTATACGCGGCCGTAATCGCTCTCGTTGGTGCTTCCGGGGGTCTTGCCGGGGAGCAGGGCCTTGCGGTACTGGCGGTCGGGGCCGTCGCCGTAGCGCGCCCATCCCGGCACATAGTAGCCACGGTAGTGGCCGTTGCCCGCACCGTAGACGTTGCCCTTGACGGTGCCACCGTTGAGTGACATGGTCACGCCCTTCTCATCGACATCGGATACGTCGGCGCAGAACAGCGGACCGCCGTCGGTCGTCTCCACGCCGTTGCAGAATTCCAGTTCCTCGGGGAATTTGTCGGCCCACTTGCAGGTGCCCACGATGCCCTTCACGTCGTTGCCGCCGTAGATGTTGCCGGTGACGAACAGGCGCGCGTTCTTGGCCGCAACCTCGGCCGAGTCGGTCACGGCCACGGAGCGGTTGCCGATGTGCATGCGGCCGTTATCGTGCACGTAACCCATCAGGGCACCGCCGTAGATCTCCTTGACCTGGCCTTCGCGGACGAACATCTCCGTCTTGTTGCACTGGGCGTAGAAGCCGCCGCCGATCACCTTGCGGATTATCGGTGAGCCTTGGATTTCGATGTCGATGTGGCCACCCACGTAGTGGTCGTAATCGGCCAAAGTGGGGGAGGAGAGGGAGCTGACAGCGGTGCCGCTGGAGTTGGCCCAGTAGCCCACGTCGCCCGAGTAGCCACCACCAGCCACGTCGAAGAACGTCTGCCCCACGGCGATCGAGGTGATGTCGTCCAAGCTCGGCTCGGTGATGGAGTGATTGAGCGACTCCTCGGTGATGTTGATCGACAGCTTGGCGTTGCCCTTCACGAGGGTCTTCTCGCCGTAACCGCCGCCGTAGACGCAGAAGCGGCGCACGGTAATGTCGTTCCACAGGTCGGTGAACACGGCGTTGTCGCCCAGTGATTCAGTGTAGGTAAGCGGCGAGGCGGTGATGTTGACCTGGGTGTTGCCGCCCACGTAGCCGTTGTGGTAGGCGCCGCCGTAGATGTTGAAATTCTTTGTCTCGATTTGGCCGGTGATGGGGTTGACGCCTTCGATGGTCTTGGAGAACTGGCCACCGAAGATGTTTACCGTGGCGTTGCCCTCGACATTAGCCGAGGTGCCGTCGGAGCCAAGGCCTCCGCCGAAGACGCAGTTGCCGATCGAGCCGTTGGAGATAGTCACCTGGGTGTTGCCGCCCAACTCGTCGGTAGTACCCGCCAGGCTGTACTTGCGCAAGTCGGAGAATCGGCCACCGCCGTAGATGTTGCCTCCGACGGTGCCACCGCTAATGGTCAACGTGCAGTCGCCGTAGATGATGCCCATCTCGGGGTATTCCTCGACACCCATACCCGCGGCGTAGACGTCGCGCTCGACGGTGCCGTCCTCGATATCGACCTGAACGTTGCCGAAGATCTGGGCCACGCGGGTGAAGTCGTAACCCGATGCCGCGGCGTCGGCATATGCTTTCTCACCCGAGCCACCGCCGTAGATACTCCCGGTTACCACTACCGGCGAGGCTCCTGAGGGGTTGGGTAATAGTCGTATATAGGCGTTGCCGTAGAGGTTGCCGGCCAGACCGATTTTGGTGCCGTCCGAGAGGGTGCGGAAGGCCGCTTTCTCATAGCTGGTAAGAGAGTTGGAATATCCGAATCCACCACCGTAGACGCTACCGTTCACCGTGCCGCCGTAGAGGTTGGCCTCAACGTAGGTGTCGGCCAAGTCGAGGGTTGTCGAAACGTCGTTACCGTCGTCATCGGTAGCTCGGCCATCGGTGTCGTAGATAACCATGGTGGGCACCGAGCCAGCAGCCGCGGTGTAGTCGCCGTACACCAGCGATCCGTTGGAGTAATAGGGGATGAATTTGTCGGGGGTGTAGCTTTTCTCGTCGGAGTATTTACGGTTGTAATCCCAATCGTGGCCGATACCTGTTACGCAACCTGCGCCACCGGTGTAGAGGGAGTAGGCGCTACCACTCTTGCCGATGGTACCGTTGTAGAGGTTGATAATCGAGCGGCCGTACATGTAGGCGTCCAATGATGTGCCCTCGCCGTCGCAACGTCCGATACACCCGCCATAGAGCTGGTCGATGGAACCGCCGTGGATGTTGAGCACGGTGGAGCCGAAGAACGAGTCGGTGGGTCCATTGGGCACCGCGTGGCCATAGGCGATGTTGCCAGCGGCGAATCGGCCCACCTGGCCGTTGTAAATGTCGGCCACCACGTCGGCGTAGACCGAGCCGTCGGTCTGGCCACCCACAATCAAGCCGATTTGAGTGTTGACAGCGAGGTTTTCCCACGTGGAAGTGTAGCCGTCGGTATCCTCCAGGTCGACTGTAAGGCGCGAACGGCACGGGGCCCAAGGCGAACCGAACACGTGACGGGATTTCGTCAAATCCGTACCATTCTTGTCGTTACGCGACCCGCAGATGATACGACCATAGTTGCCGGAATACAGCTTGACAGTGGTCACTCCCGGCACGGCGTTCCACGTATAGGTGATGTCGTTGTCGGGGTTGGTCATGTCGTTGTCGTCGTTGTAACGGCCAAACACCAAGGTGAAATTGGGGGCCAAGGCATCCTTGTCCAAGCCAGCCGATGCGGCATTACCCGATTGACCAATGTGTTGGAAGTGACGCATCCTCACGCCCGAACCCACTTCGAAATCGTGGTTGTACATATACAGGCAGTTGTAGTTGCCGCCCGTAGCGGCGCCGTGGTCGTAAAGATCCAGTTTCTCCATCTTTAGAGGGGCTTGCAGGGTAATGTCCCATTTGCCCTTATTGTCTTCTCCGCGACCCCAAGTGCCTCCCGATATATAGGCACCGTTGGCGCCAGCCAAGGTTGTGGGCTTAGAGTATTTGCCG
Organism: Bacteroidales bacterium; assembly: GCA_020859755.1. Taxonomy (GTDB): domain Bacteria; phylum Bacteroidota; class Bacteroidia; order Bacteroidales; family Muribaculaceae; genus JAJPXC01. The sequence goes on from JAJBVP010000239.1 coordinate 23,792, forward strand.
GCAGTGCGGGTCGAGCTTTCCAGATAGCTGTTGTTTTTGTAGTAGCCCATGATCACGATCATGTTGGTGGAGGGGCGGCCGCCGTCGGCATAGGAGGTGAGCAGCTCGTAGGCGCGGTCGATGGTGCGCACGGCGTTCCACGGATCGTGACCGGTGTTGATGTCGAGTCCGGCGGGGTAGTACTGGTTGGTCTGGGTGCTGTAGGGCGAGAAGTTGTGAAGTACCGAGTTGGACATCGTCTGGGCGCGGTCGTAGAGGTAGATCACGTTCACCGGACCGATGATGTCGCTCAGCACTGTGCCGGATGAGGTGGAGAAGGTGAAGCGGTAGTATTTTTGGGGATTGACTCCGGTCAACTCGTCGGTGCGGGTACCCGAGCCGCTGCCATAGTGGGTGGCGACGGGGGTCCAGGAGTTGTAATCAGTGGGGTCGTCGGTGGCTTCCCAGGTGTAGGTGCAAGTGGAGGAGGAAGTGTAGAGATTGTCGGCCACATCGGGGTCAACGCCGCGCCACACCACCTTGGCCAAGTAACTCGTTACGTTGCCGTCGGCGTCGGTATTGCGGTCGAAATCCACGGCCAATTGGTTGAAAGTGACGATCGTCTCACCCGGGATCTCTCCCTCGGGGTCGCCCACGACGTTGTACAGGCGGGCGCGTACCCAGAATGCCGAGGTGCGATGCAGGATGTTGGGGTGGATAATCAGTCGGGTGCCTACGGAGTCGACCTGATAGCAACCGTAGCGGTCGATCAGGAAGTTTTTGTCGGAACTGCCGTCAGGACGGTAATATGCTCCTACCCAGTCGATTTGGTAGCCCGAAGTTTCGTCCTCGAGTCCGTAATTGTACTTGCCGCTTACGCTCTCATCGTAGCCCGAAGGCAGGGGAGAGTATTGGCCGTTGATGGTGTTCCAGCCGCGGGGCGAGGTGATGTCGGAGGAGTCGTAATCGGGGTTGGCCACAAAGTTGGCGCTCTTGCGGTCGTCGCTGGCGCCGTCGCCGGGGATGCGATAGGTCCACTCGATGCGCCATTTGTCGCGGTTTTCCTCATCCAGCCAGTCGTTGCCGTATTGGTCGACTACCTGGGCGCGAAAAATCAGCGGTTTCACCGAGGTGTCGTTGATGGTGCCATGGGTGTTGGACGCGGCGAGGTAGTGGGTGTTACCGCCGCTGTCGATCACCTTGATGCCCGAGGTGTTGCTTTCGTCGTAGGTGTAGGTCACATCGTAACCGGCCTTGGTGGAGAAGTAATCGGAGGCCTTAAATTCCTCGTATTTCTTGGTCGAGGGGTTGTACTCGTACATCGCCACCTGCAGGTGGAGCTGCTTCACCACCTGGTCGACGTATTCCAGGCCGTTGGAGTAGAGGAGGTACCCCGGTGTGTTACCCATCTGGGTGTCGTAGACGGCAAGTCGGATGGTGCCGACGAAAGTGTTGACGACGTGGGCTTTACGGGGGTCGCCGTCGTTGATGTCGGTACCGGTGGCGTCGGCCTCGTAGGCGCTACCGGCGAGGTCGGCGGCCACGCCGTTGACCACCGTCTGCCACTGACAGGTGATGTCCTCGAGCATCGGGTCGTCGAGGGAGTAGGTGGTGCCACCGATGGTAAACTCGGGGTAGAACACGTAGTGGTCGTTGAGGGTGGTGGAGGTATTGACGGCGATCGTGCGCTCGATGGTTACGGTGACCGGCTCAACGTTGATCGACTGGGTGTCAACCACATTACCCTCCGAGTCAATCAGCTCGAATTGGATTGACTGATAGTCGTTTACATCGCTGGGCAGGACGATTGAGCATTTGTCCTTGTCAAGGGAGAGGGTGTAGCGGCTCTCAGTGCGATCGGGGGTGGAGGTGGAGTGGGTGACGGTCTGGGTGGTGCCGTCGGCGAGGGTGACGGTCCAGCGGAAGGTGTAGTCGTTGGAGGAGCGGTAGTTGTCGATCGTGGCGTCGAAGGTGTGGAGCCGCGAGCGCGACAGACTCACGGTGGGGGTCATCACGAAGCGCATGTAGGAGTTGTCGGCGCTCCAGCCGAACACTACCGACGAGTCGTCGTTGTTGCCGGCGAGCATGTTGAGGATCGTCGCGCGGCCATCAGCGGTGTTGGGGTTGGCGTAGGTGCCGTGCGAGAGGCCCTGGAAGGCGCGCATGGCCGTGGAGTCGTTGTAGATGAATTTCACCTCCGACGACGAGCCTTGATCGAGCACGCGGATGTTGTAGCGCGAGGATACGGCCAAGGGGTAAGTGTCGGTTATTTCCTCGTACTGCCCGGTCGCGTTGTCGTAGATCTTGTAGTCGCCGAAGAGGCGATCGTTGGCGAGGGTGACCAGCTCGTCGTTGATCTCGGCCGTTGCGGCGCCAAGGACGATGAACGAGGCCGATGAGTTGGCCGACTGGTTGTCGGGGTAGATCACCTCCCAGGCGTAGGCGTTGGTGGTGTTGGTCAAGTCGGCCGAACCGTTGCATCGCGAGTGGGCGATGACGGGGTTGATGATACCCATCTGGGCGTGCACCTGGCCGCGATAAAAGCAGGAAGTGGGGAGGTCGGAGTACTTGCCGCGTCGCATACGGCCCACAATACCGCCCACATCGAATTGCATCTTGTGGCTGTCCTGCACGCTCGAGCGGTTGATGGCATGGCGCATGTCGAAGTCAACGTCGACGTAGACGTTGCGGATGTTCACATAGCCGCGATAGGTCGACGAGATGGCGTTGTAGGCGCCAAATCCCGAGGTGATGTCGCCCACCACGCCGCCCATATAGTAGGAGCGGTAGCGTGGGTCCTCGCCACCGTCGTCGATGCGAGAGCGGGTGATGATGATGTTTTCGATGTTCACCTCCTTGGTGTTGTTGCGGTCGGGGGTGACGGCACCCGCGAGGACGGCCACCTTGATGTCCTGGCCGTAGTTGACTTTCGACCCCTCGTCGCGGGTGACGACGGCCTGGTCGATATGGAGGTTGCGCACGGTGCCGGTAAGGAAGCCGAAGAGACCCGTGGCGCGCTTGGTGGCGTCGCTGGGGTTGCCCCAGTTGAGATGCAGGTTGCGGATCATGCAACCGTGGCCGTCGTAGGTGGCGCCAAACGGCTTATGGGCGGTTGCGTTGCACTCATCGGTGTAGGAGCCATCGGTACCGTAGCCGATGCCCGGGAACAGCTTGCCGCTCAGGTCGATATCATCTTTTTGCACAAAGTAATGGCCATAGCTCCACAGGTCGGGATTCTGCGAGAGGTAGTAGAGATTCTCGGCGGTCCAGATCTGATAGGGGTCGTCCTCGGTGCCCGAGCCGGCGGGGAACGGCGTGGCGGTGACACCGTCCCAGGCAAGCGTGGCGAGGGGAAGAAGGGAGATAAAAGCTGTGAAGATATTGCGTAGAGCGGTAAGTTTCATAAACTCAGCAAGTTATTCATTGATAATGATGTATCCGTCGACGGTGGGGTCATTGTCGGAGAGCACATAGAGATAATCGGGGGCCACGAGGATGTTTACGTCGTAATAGCACCCGGCCTGAAGGGCTGTGTTGATGGTTATTTGGGAGGTGTTGGTGACACCCGAGCGGGTGACGACGCCAGCGCGGTCGAGGGTGTCGTAGGTTACTATGATTTCGAAGGTATTGGTGGCTTGCAACGGTAGCACGTAGGCGCTCGCAAGGGGCTGGTATTCAGTGGTGTTGAGGTCGATGTACTCCACGCCTCCCTCGTTGAGAAGCGTAGTAACCGACCCTGCTCGCGTATTAGCAAACAAGGAGCGTGGGCGCCCGGCCCGCGCCGTAGACGCCGGCTCGTTCAAGCTATACGTCACCTCCCGGGTGCCGGTGGAGAAGTCGACGGTGACCGAGTAGCGGTCGCCGGGGTCGCTGACGGTCATGGATTTAAGGCGGATCGTGCGCAGTTCGGCGTAATCCTCCCCCTCACGGTAGCAGAAGCGCACGCGGGCGGTGAGGTGCTCGAGGGTGAACGGCACATGGGCGTTCCCGCTCGCGCGCGTGCACGTGTAGGCGTGTATCGCCTGTGCGACCATATAATCCTCGGTGCCGTAAAGGGGCAGATCGCTCAGCGTAAGCAACTGAAAGCCAGCGAGGTTGCTTTCAGTTGCGGTGACTTGTGTATCGGGTAGCCACGGGGCGTAGGCGTAGAAGAGGTAATTCTCGCCTGCGGACCAAAATTGAACGGGCGTGTAGGCCCACTCGCTGTTGTAGTCCCAGGTGCCTATAGCGCTCGTGAACGTCTCGCCTCCGGTCCAGTACATCTCCTGGTTGTCAAAGACGGCACCCCCGGTCATGTAGCCCAGGACGCCGATCGTCTCAGGGGTGACGGCCAGGGGAACCCCCTCGGTGACCCGAGGGGCACTCGACTGGGCAGCCGCCCGCCCCGCCCGCGCATCGGCAAACAAGGAGCGTGGGCGCCCCGCCCGCGCATCGGCATCAGAGCGGGAGAGCGACGCTCCCTCCCAGGCGAGGGAGGAGGTGGTGGCGCCAAGGGTGATGGCGGTGCCGCTGGTGTCGAGGGGCTCGTCGCCCGAGTGGTGGCTGGAGCAACTCGCAAGCACGGTTATTAATGGGATAAGTAATTTTCTATTCAATTTACCAGTCGGTTTGGGTGATTTCATCGAGGGGGTCGCCCGGGGACCAGGAGAGGGCCGTGACGTCGATGTCGACCAGGATCGGCTCGTCGCTGGCGGGGTTGTATATGAGGTAATAGATATATTTCTTGTTTGGTTGCCAACCGTCGTTGACAGTGATCGCTACGTCGCGGTCCTCGCCGTCGATGGTGAGGGTGACGAGCAGCGTGATGGGCGTGGCAGGGGATTGAGGGATCTCTACCCTGTAGCCAAGGGACAATGACGTGTCGCGCGTGGCGGCTTCGTTTTCAGCGGATGCGAGGTAATAGCCCGATTGCGAGGGTATTACATCGGATGTCGAGGAGGTAGCGCTGGCAATCCAGGCGTCGGTGGTGAGCCAAGTGGCGTCGCTGGGGGCGTAGGTGCCCTCGGTGGTGATGCCATCGGGGGCCGTGACGGAGTAGGAGGTGACGGCGAAGGCCGCGCCCTCCGAGGAGTAGATGCGAAATTCGATGGACGAGAGGATACGGTGGAACACCAGCGGCACGTCGGCATACATGGCCGCATGCGTGGCGTAAACCGTGGTTTCCGAGGCTATAAGGTCGTAATCGGCAAAACTGCTGCCGGTGGCGACGCGGGCGTGGCGGGCGACGGCCCAGTCGGTGGTCGTGGCGACGTTGCCCTCGACATTAAGCACTTGCGGGTAGCCGTCGGCGGTGAAGTTGACGCGGGTGTCGGCCGCATAGGGGGCCACAGCGGCGAAGTCGTAGCGCGAGGCCGTGAGGTCCCAGTATTTGAGCGTCTGGGAGCCGATGCCGTCGTAGTACCATCCAGTGAGGTAGTTCACTTGGTAGCAGGCGTTAAGGTCGGTGGCGCTGCCCATCACGATATCGCCCTGGGCGGTGGAGGCGTTTTTCCAGGTCTTGACGGCAAAGGAGTCGTAGAGCGATTCCATGTCCTCGTAATCGGTTGCGCGGCTTTGGGCACCGCCGGGGGTGAAGGCGATGGGGCGCTCCGCGGTAGGGGCAGGAGCGTCGCCGCCGTGGCTGCCACAGGAAGTGGCAACCACGGCTAACGCCGCTACTATGAGAGATTTATATTGCATACATGTTTATCGACCTCCGCGGCAAACCGCGGGGCACGGTGGCTATTAGAGAGAGGTGCCGGTGCCGTCGCCGCCAAGGATCCACTCCCAGCCTTCGGTGTCGTAGCCAGCAACCTGGATACCGTCGAAGATAATGGGATAGAGCTGCGAATCAGGCACGTCGGGGTTCGAGGGATCGGGATCGGGGTTCGGACCAGCCTTGTCGGTGATCTTGAACACGTAGGTGTAGGCGGTGTTGTGCTTCCACTCGGTGTAGGTGGGGCCAACGTAAACGGCTGCGTTACGCACGATTACCTCCTCCTGGGTGTCCTCGGCGATCAGCTTATACGAGATGTAGAAAGCGAAGCCCGAGTTGGTCTGGTCGGTGATCTCGCCAGCGGGCAGGGGATAGAAAACAGTAGGCGACATGTTGGCGGTCAACAGGGCGTCGTCGCGGGTCTCGGCGATCACATCACCATTGCAGCAAAGAGCAAAGCTCAACGGAGCGGTGGCGGTTTGAACGCTGGTGTAATCAACAGTCAATTTTTGATTCGGGTTCACGCCCTCGAAAGTAACAGTGGGGATACCCTTGTTGACATAGGAACCAAGGGAATAGGAGCTAGTGCCTTTGTCAGCGGGGATCGCAACAATACCAGTAGCGGAGCCGCTAGTGGGGGTAACATTGAGAAGCTTCACGTCGTAGCCCTTAATATCGTTCCAAACGGTGACGCGGAGGCGCGACTGCACGCGCTCAAATTTCAAGGGCACCTTCGTGGTAGCGTAGCTGGCCTTGGCGATGGAGTTGGTGGCCACCATGTAGGGCACATAGTCGGAGGCATTTGTGCTCATGGTCACCTCGGTGAGGGTCATCTTCAGGGTAGCTGGATCGAAGGTAACCACACTATTGCTAGCCCCATGCTTGTAGGGAGCGTAGGCGTAGAAGTTGGTGTAATCCATGTTGGCATCCCAATATTTCAGGTACTGGGTGGCGTTGTTGGACATCACTGAAATTTGTGTGTTCAAGTAGTAGGGGCTACTACCATCATACTGGTTTTTGCCAAGATTGTCGTAGAACCACCAGCCACTCAACCCAGTAGTTTCAGCACCGTAGCTAGCGCCAGTGGGGTCATAGCCCGTGGAGGTGCCATCGGTATAGCCCACGAGGTAGTCGGCCATCACGAGGTTGGTCGAGGTGGTGAAGTCGGCGGTAGAGTTGCCTTTGTAGGCCCACACGCCGAAGTTCTTGTAGAACTTCTCGAGGTTTTGGTCCGCTTCGGAGGCGCGGCTGAGGTTACCGGTGGTCATCTGGAAGCCGATCTCGCCCGTCGCCGAGGCGGGAGCATCCCATGTGCTTGAGCTCTCGTCGGTGGAGCATCCTGTCAAAGCTGCCACCGCGGCAAGCATCAGTAAAGATTTTACGTGTTTCATTGATGAATTAATTTAATTGGTTAATTGGTTGATTTTATGTTATTTCCTTTTTTCAATTTTTTCGGGACTTCCGGGATTTCCGGGATTTCCGAGGGTTAAATGACGAAGTCGTATTCTTCCTGTTCCTCGTTGGCGACGACCGGGTTGAACGACGAGCCGGCGTTGCGCGAGGTGGGTATTTTTAGCGTATCAATGTCGATTTCAATGGTCACGACGCCACCATGGGCCTGCCGCTGCAGTTGGGGCGTCACGTCGTAGAGGTAGGTGGAGTCGGTGGAATTGGCGAATTGCAGGGACAGCGCCAACTGGTTGCGCAGTTCGGCACGGGAGCCGGCATACTGCGTGGATCGTGATTTGTGCCAAGAGTCCATGTCGCACAGGCCGAAGGTGGTCAACTTGCCGCCGAAGATGTCGGCTGAGCGGCCTTCACGGGCCGTCAACCCCTTCTTGAAGCGCATGGGGAAGGTTACTTGGGTATCGGCCAGGTGGGTGTGGCCGGTGTGGAGCGTCACGCCATCGGCCAGGGCCGTCATGGCGGGATAGTCGGTGAGGCCTGTGACGCGGCCCGTCGTGTTGTTATATAGTATCACTTGGACGAGATAGATGTACACCATCGGCACCACGTCGGTCTCCAACTGCTTCACCCACACGCCGTTGGCTTCGTCGTAGTAGTCGTAGTCGGCGAAGTTGCGCGATAGCAGGAAGCCCTTCTCCATGCCCGAGTAGAAAATCTCGGGGTTGTTGCGGGTTACGCTCGAGGCGCGGCTCGATGGGATGCTGTAGCCCACGCGCGACTGGGTGGTGGTGGCCTCGATGCACGCGAAGTCGCTTTCGTCGAAAATGACGACCTGCGTGCCGTCGTCGGTTACTATCTGGCTCCAGAAGAGCATGTCGTGGTAGCCGAAATTCATCTTGCGGCGGAAGGAGTTGCCTTGGATAATCACCTGCTCGACAGTGGTGTAAGCGACGTCGGGCGATTCCTCGCCGAGAGGGTAGATGCGGCCCTCGTAGCCCGTGGGATCGGGGTAGGCGATGCGGCCCGAGAGGGCTATGTCCTCCTCGTTCCAGCCGTAGTACCACGACGTGGTCCAATCGGCGTCGATGTCCCAGATGACGTTGATGTCGACTTCCACCTCGGGCAGTTGCATGAGCACGTCGCCCTGCGGCAGGTGGAGTGGCGGCTCGATGCGACACGAGGACATAAGGAAGATGAAGAGTACAACAGCAAACAATGAGCGTGGGCGCCTCGCCCGCGCCAATACACCGACGGGACGTGGGCATCTTGCCCGCGCTCGCCAGGCGTTTAGCGCACCATGAATGACGCGGGCGAGGCGCCCACGCTCATTGTTTGCCCTCCCTCTACTCATAGCGCCTAAAGGATGCGCCGCTGTTACGCAGCCGGTAAAACAATACGTCCCAGGTAAAGGTGATGCCCACCTCGGTGGGCCCCACCCACGTGCGATGGTGGTTGCGCTTCTTGAACAAGCGCACGTCGCCCGTGTAGTTGTAGTAGTAGAGTCCGTCGGCCTCACTTCCCGTGATGGGGTTGCCGTAGACGTAGGGGTCAAATTTGGTCCAGTAGACGCCACCAGCGGCGTAGAGGTCCAAGCGCCAGCACTTGCCCAGATTCACGGCGTATCCCACCTTCACGGCGCCACCCACGCCCTCGCCTTCCCAGCCTTTGCGCTTGGAGAAACCGATACCGTAGATGTTGCAGTTGGCGTAGGCCGCGAGGTATAGTCCCGTGTGGTGGAAACCGGGCGAGAAGTAGCGGCGCGCCTCGAGGTGGTAGTCGCGTATCTGGTAGAATTTATGCTTGCCCCAGCGGTGGTAATAGGGGAATGTGAACGAACCGACGATCGTCCAATTGCCGCGGCGGGGGTAGTATTCGAGGATGATGTTGGGCGACGGTGCCCAGCCGTAGTTGGGCAGGTAGAACGCGTCGTAGAGAATGTTGGTGCCAATCGAAAGGGCGTGCGGGCGCTCGCGCAAAGTATTAGGTGTCGGTGTATAGTGATTAAGTATAATAGCAATACTTCGGTAAATTTTTAAAGTTCACGAGGCATAAGCCTCAAAGTTGTTA